>NZ_JBVIWC010000003.1:0-274005 GCF_055594965.1 Kitasatospora sp. NPDC040550
TCCGACAGGAGGCCGTCCACACCCTCCCGGTCCGTGGTGTGGTCGTCCGCGAAACGACGGTCACCCGTCGCATCCGGCACGTACTTCACACAGACGACGATCCTCAAGCTCATGAGCGGTTTCTCCTGTCACGGGTGCACGGATGCACTGGATCCATGGCCTCAGGTCAGGCCGAGGGTACTGAGTGCCAACCCGGCCCGGCCGCGGCCCACGTGCCGCAAGCGCCACCTGGACCGGCATGCCGGGTCGGCTGTCTGCGACTGGCATCAGAGGCTCCACCGAGAGAATACGGCACTCAGTACCCCTGGTAAAGGCACTCAGTACCCTACCCGGTGTCCGGGCTCTCCCGCCGGGGCGACAAGCGGACACAAGGTTTCCGCAAGGCCCCGCCAGGTCTCGTCAATGAATCCACCAACCGACCGGGGGAGCATCGGCGGCGGGGCTCGTCGACGGCCCCGACCTGCGATCAAGGAGGGGGAACGGAATGACCTTGGTGCACGGGGAACAGGACATCACGACCGCTCACGGGACGCACGACAGCCCGACCTGGGGTAGCAACGGGCCGTGGGAGACCATGCCGGACCGCAAGCGGGTGCTGGTCGTCGCCCAGACCGTGGTCTACGCCCAGCGACTGCACGACTTCTACTCCCTGCTCGCCTCCGACCTGCGGATCCACGTGCAGTTCACGGTGGCACCGCACGTGTTCAACCGGGGTGCGGCCGAGGGCCTGCTCGCCCTGGGCGCCACCGTGCTGCCCTGGGAACAGGCCGTCCGACGCGAGTTCGACCTCGTCCTGGCGGCCGGCTCGCAGGGGATGGAACAGCTGAACGGGCCGGTCGTCCGACTCCCGCACGGCGCGGGCAACATCAAGCTGTCCCGGCACAGCGGACCGGACGGCGAGCGGGCCGCCATCGGACTCGGCCCGGACCACCTGTGCTGGGAGGGCAGGGTCGTCCCCAGCTCGTTCGCGCTGGCCCACCGGGAACAGCTGGACGAACTCGGCCGCAGCTGCCCGGAGGCCGTACCGATCGCCGAAGTGGTCGGCGACCCCTGCTACGACCGGATCGCCGCCGCGCTGCCGCACCGGGAGCACTACCGGGCGGCCCTGGGACTGCGACCGGAGGAGAAGTTCGTCCTGGTCTCCTCCACCTGGGGGGCCGGCTCGCTGTTCACCCGGCTCGACGCCGTCCTGCCCCGGCTGACCTCCGAGCTGCCCCGGTCGGGCTACCGCACCGCGCTGCTGACCCATCCGAACATCTCCGCGGCGCACAGCCCCTGGCAGGTGCGGTCCTGGGCGACGGCCACCGCGGGCGGAGCAGTCGCGGTCGTCCCGCCGGAAGCGGACTGGCGGCCGCTGCTGGTGGCCGCCGACTACGTCATCGGCGACCACGGTTCGGTCACCCTGTACAGCACGATGACCGGCGCTCCCGTCCTGCTGGCCGAGTACCCGCACCGGAACGTCAACCCGCGCTCGCCCTCCGCCCAGCTCGCCCGGACCGCGCCCGCGCTCGCCCCCGGACACCCGCTCACCGACCAGCTCACCTACGCCGCGGAGCAGTACCGCCCGGAGGACTACGCCGCGATCGCCGACCGGATCAGCTCCGAACCCGGCCGCTTCGACCGCAACGCCCGTCGGCTGCTGTACCGGGTGCTCGGGCTCGGCCAGCCTGCGCACGACCCGGCGCCGGAAAAGCTGCCGTTGCCGGCTCCGCTGGACACCCCGTTCGCGCCGGACTCCCGGCGGGCCGGATGACCGCCACCCTGCACACCGTGCGGCTTGCGCCACTCGCCGCCCCGCCGTCCTACGGGCCCCCGGCGAGCCTGTTCGACGCCCGGGTCGGCTCCCCCGCCGGCGCCCGCCACGTCCTGCTGGCCGCGGCCCCACCCGCCGCACCGCACGACGGCCGGCCCCGGCCCGGCTTCGAGGACGAGCACCTGGTGCTCGACCTCACCGAACCGACCGCCCTGCGCTGGCGACGGCAGGCCGACGTACTCCACCTCGGGCTCCTCCCGGCCGCCGACATCGGCGCGCGGCTCACCGGGGTGCTATCCGCCCACCCCGGCTGCGCCGTCGCCACCGCCGAACGTCGTGGCGGAGGGGTGCTGCTGCTCACCCGGACCGGGGCACGGCTCTTCCTGCGCTCCGCCCCCGGGGCGCACCGCACCGACGGTGCGCCGACGCTGCCGCTGGCCCTCGGGTCGCTGGCGCACGCCTGGCTGGCGGCCGGTCGGGCGCTGACCGAGCTCGACCGGTTCGGCCCGTGCGACCGGTTCAGACGGACGGGCCGCCGGGACGCCCCTCGGAAACGGGGGTAGCGAGCCCGTACGCGGCGAGGCGGTCCGCCAGTCGGGCCGCCTCGGCCGCGGCGCCCACGTCCTGGTAGCGGGCCCGCGACTGCTCGAACCGGGCGCGCGCCGCCTCCGGGCGGCCGCGCCGTTCCTCGACCTGGCCGGCGAACTCCAGCGTCCGTGCCTCCCAGTGCACCGACAGTCCGGTCCGGAAGCCCGTGAGGGCCGATTCCAGGCAGGCCTCGGCGCGGTCGTACGCACCGAGCAGGCCGTGTGCCAATCCCAGGAAGGCCCTCGCCCGGGCCACCTCGTAGTCGTCCCCGATCGAGGACAGCTCACGGCCCGCCCGCTCCAGGAGCTCCACCGCCTCGGCCGCCCGGCCGCCCAGCAGCAGCACCTCGCCGTGAGCCAACCGGGCCAGCGCCGAACCGCGGAGCTGGCCCTGGGCCTCCCTGAGCTCCACCACCCGGTGCAGGCACTCGGCCGCCTCCTCCAGCCGACCCGCCATCCGATGGGTCTGACTCAGCCCGTACAGCGCGTTCGCCTGGACCAGCGGCTGATCCCGCTCCCGGGCCAGGGAGAGGGCCGCAGCGAACCAGCCGGCCGCCTCCTCCCCGTCGCCCGCGTTCCGCAGGCCGTTACCGCCCGAGGTCAGCATCCGCAGCTCGCCGCTGCGGTCACCGACGGCCCGGGCACCCCGCAGACCGATCCGGTGGGCCTCCACCCACAGCCGGGCCGGACGCAACCGCAGGAACAACGGCCACATGGCGTCCGCGAGTTGCCAGGCGGCCGCGGGCCGGCCCAGCTCCTCGGACCAGCGCAGGAGGTCGGCCAGCCGGTCGCGCTCCTCGTCCAGCCATTCCACGGCCCGGGTGATGTCCACGAACTCGCGGGCCGGGTGCACGGGTCGGGTGAGGTAGTCACGGGCGAGCGTGCGGTGACTCGGTGAGACGACGGCCTCGGCGGCCGTGGTCGAGGCGAGGTACCAGTCGACGAGCCGGTCGAAGGCGGCCCCCGTGGCCGCAGTGCCCCGGTCCTCCGCCCCGCGCGCCCGGGCGTGCAGCCGGACCAGGTCGTGGAAGCGGAACCGCTCCGGTGCCCTCTCCTCCAGCAGGTGCACGTCGATCAGACCGTCCAGCAGCCGGTCCGCCCCGGGCAGGTCCAGGTCCGCAAGGACGGCGGCGTTCTCCAGCGTGAACTCGGCGAAGGGCAGCAGGCCCAGCAGTCCGTACAGCCGGGCACTCTCCGGCTCCAGCACTCCGTAGGAGGCGTCCAGCAGCTCCCGCACCGTCTCGCCCTCCACGTTCAGCACCGCCAGCCGGTCCGCGCCACGGCCCAGCTTCTCGGCGGTCGCCGCCAGCGGCTGGGCCGGCCGCGCCGCGATCCGTGCCGCCGCCAGGCAGATCGCCAACGGCAGCCCGGCACAGGCATCCACCACCTCGGCCGCGGCATCGCTCTCGTCCGCCACCCGGCGCTCACCGACCCGCTCGGCGAGGATCTCCTTCGACGCCTCCGGCGCGAGCGGCTCCAACCCCCGGAACACCGCGCCGTCTATCCCCAGCCCGGTGAGCCGGCGCCGACTCGTCACCACGACCACGGTGCCGTCCGAGCCCGGCAGCAGCGGCCGGACCTGTGCGGCGGTCGAGGCATCGTCCAGCAGCACGGCGATCCGCCGCTCCGCAGCCACCGAGCGCCACAGGGCCGCGCCCTCCTCCAGGCTGCGGGGCGCCGGTGAGATCCCGAACGCCCGCAGGAACGCGCCGAGCGCCTCGGCCGGGTCGGCGGGCCCACCCGGCGCGTACCCGCGCAGATCGGCGTACAGCTGGCCGTCCGGGAAGCGCCCGGCCAGACCGCGCAACCACTGGGCCGCGAGGGCCGTCTTGCCGACCCCAGCTGGTCCGGTCACCACGACGGTGGCGTCCGCCGCGCCGCCGCCCTCGCTCAACACCCGGTCCAGCGCCGCCAGATCGCCGCACCGGCCGACCAACCTCCTTGGACCTGGGGGCAGTTGGCGGGGCGTCGGCAACAGCGGCCGGGCGACCAGATGCACCCCGCCGTTGATCGTGCCCGCCTGCACCACCGAACCGCCGACCCCTCCGCCGGTCAGCGAGTTGCGCACGACCCCCGAGGGCAGGTCGGCGCCCGTCACGGGCAGCACCCCACTGCGGCCGGAATTGTCACTGGCTCCCCCTGCCTTCGACGAATTGACCCTTTCGCACTAGCAGATGACCTGTCGTCAAGTCGAGAACATTCCCAAAGGACCATCTCCCGAACCCCATCGTGGTATAGCCGATCGCCCCGGACGCGTGCCATGCTCACCCGCGACACGGCAAGCTGGTAGCCAACCGGCGGGGGGCGTCGCATGCGGATCCATCTCCTGGGTTCAGTTGAACTGTCGGTGAACGGAGAGCCATTGGCACTCCACTCCGACAAACGGAGGCAGTTGCTGGCCGCACTCGCCATGGAACTCGGGAGGCCGCTCTCCCATACGTCGCTCGCACACCGACTGTGGGACGAAGAACCACCGCCCAGCGCACTGACCAGCCTGTACAGCCACGTTTCGCACCTCCGCGCGCTCCTGAGACGCGCCGCCCGCGCCGCCGGGACGGAAAGACCCGGGGAAGTGCCCACGATCGACACCCGATCGCACACGTACACCCTGCGGGCGGACCCCCAACTCATCGACTGGCACCGATATCTGGACCTGTCCCAACGAGCCGGACTGCTCGCCGGTAACGGACAGGAGCACCAGGCCAGAACCGTCCTCAGCCGCGCCGAGGAACTCTGGGGCGGCGAGCCCCTCGCCGGTCTACCCGGGAACTGGGCCCGCACCACCCGCGCCACCATGGCCGACCAGCGCTTCGCCACCGCCCTGCAACGGATCGAGCTCGACCTGCGGATCGGCCGCCACCACGAACTGATCCCCGAACTCACCGCCCTGCGCGAGGACCGCCCCACCGACGAACGCCTGGCCCGTCACCTGATGACCGCACTCCACGCGGCCGGTCGCCAGGCGGACGCCCTGGCCGTCTACCCCGCCGTCGTCCGACTGCTGCGCGCCCGCCTCGGCACCGGCCCCGGCGAGGAACTCACCCGACTGCACCGGCTCATGCTCAACGGCGAACCCCTGCCGGGCGCACCAGGACGGGCGGAACTCGTCCCGGCCGCCGACTCCCCTGCCGAGGTCGCCGCGTCAGCCCCCGGCGCCCCGGGACGGCACCGGATGATCGGCAGGCGGGACGACCTGCGCCGTGTCCTGCCCGGCGCCGCCGACGCTCGGGGAGGGGTCGTCACCGTCTCCGCGATCCTCGGCATGCCCGGCGTCGGCAAGACCACTCTCGCCCTGCACGCCGCCGACCTGATGCGCGAGCACTTCCCCGAGGGGTACGTCCACCTCAACCTGCGCGCCCACGTCGGCAACCAGCCGCCACTCTCCCCGGAGGCCACCGGCGCCCTGCTGCTCAGACGCCTCGGCGTGCCCGCCACCACCATCCCGCTCGACGCCGACGAGGTCTTCGCCCTCTGCGCCGAGACCCTCTCCACCCGCCGGGCCGTCCTCGTCCTGGACGACGCCGCGAACGCCTCCCAGATCCGCCCGCTGCTGCCACCCGCGCCGGCCGCCCTGGTCATCGTCACCAGCCGCCAACGGCTCGCCGAACTCCCCGGCTCCCGGCCGGTCTTCCTGGACGTCCTGCCGGTCGACGACGCCGTCGCCCTGTTCACCGACCTGGTCGGCCCCGAGCGCTCGACGGACCGCGACCGCGTCGTCGAGATCGTCAACCGCTGCGGCCTCCTCCCGCTCGCCGTCGAACTCGCCGCCAGCCGCCTCAGGGCCCGCCCGTCCTGGACCCTCGACCACCTCGCCCGCCGCCTCGCCCGCAGGGGCCGCCTCGCCGAGATCCGCAGCGGCTCGGACAGCATCGCGCGCGCCTTCGAGGTCTCCTACCAGTACCTTCCGCCGAGCCAGCGATCGGCCTTCCGGTTGCTCGGCCTGTATCCGGGACCGGATTTCGGCGTGCACGCGGCGGCGGCACTCCTCGGGCGCACGGTGGACGAAACCGACCAGGTGCTGGAGGCCTTGCTGAACTGCCACCTGATCCAGGAGATCGCTCCCGAGCGGTACCAGCTCCACGACCTGCTGCGAGAGTTCGCGGTGGCGCTCGAACTGGGGAAGGGGCAGCGCGAAGCCGGCTTCGACCGCTTGCTTCACTACTCGCTCCACGCCGCCGACGAAGCCGATCGCCTGCTCTATCCGCGGCGCTCACGACTGCCCGTTCCGGGCCGCCTCGACGACCCCGGCCTCATGGGCATCCTGCACGATCTCTCACTGGGCTCCGCCGAGGCCGCGAAGTCCTGGTTCGCGACGGAACGGGCGGCCCTGATCGCCATGGTGTCGAGCGCGGGAGACCTCGGGAACCCCGCGACCGGCGCATGGCTCTCCCACGTCCTGGCCGGCTACCTCGAAGCCGAGGCCTACTGGAGCGAGGCCCGGGACCTCCACCAGGCCGCCGCCGCCTACTGGAGGTCCGTCGCCGACGACCGGTGCGAGGCGCGAGCCCTGATCGGCCTCGGCGCCACGCTCGCCAACGCCTCCCGGTACCCGGCCGCCATCGAGGCGCTGACCAGGGGCATCACGTTGGCACGTGCGGAGGGCGACCAGGACGCCACGGCCGACGGGCTCGGCATCCTCGGCCGGGCGCTCTGGCATCAGGGCACCCTGACCGAGGCCCTGGAACACCAACAGGAGGCGTTGCGGATCCGAAGAGAGAACGGGGACCACTGGAACGCCGCACGCTGCCTCGCCAACATCGGCATCGTGCACAGCTCTCTGGGGAACGCCGAGGAATCCCTGTCCGCCTACAGCAGCGCCCTCCCCCTGGCACGCGACTTCGGCGACAAGACCTTCGAGCTGCGGATCCTCAACAACATCGGCGACCTCCACCTGGGCGCCCGGAACCTGCCCGCAGCCCGGTCCGCGTTCGAACTGGTGCTGAGCATCGGGGAGGACCACATGCCGCAGTTCGATCTCGCCATCGTGCGGATCAATCTGGCGGCCTCGCTCAGCATTCCCGGGGAACTCGACCGGGCCCTGGAGCTCTACCGGTCGGCCCTCGCCACCTTCCGCGAGACCGGGAGCATCCGCACCGAGGTGAACGCACTGAACAACCTGGGCGACACCCTCCGCGCGGCCGGTCGCCACACCGATGCACGCGCCCAGTACACCGTCGCCCTCGAACTGGCCCGCTCCATCGGCACCATCCGCGAGGAAGCCATCACCCTGCGCGGCCTGGGACTCAGCGCGGACGCCCTGGGACTGACCACGCAGGCCACCGAGCACCTCACGGCAGCCGCCCACCTGGCGGACCGGATCCGGGCGGTGGAGGAGGCGGCCCGCGCACGGGACGCCCTGGCGGAGATCAAGCGCCGCCAGGAGCACTGCCCGTCCTGATGGCGGGCCGCCGACCCTCCAGGATACCCTGATTATCAGTCAACTATAATTACCTCACAAGTAACTTGAAGCTCGACAGCCACTCCTGGTGAACTTGCGTTCAAGCAATGAACATTGCGCCGATCGCAGGCTAGGAGAATCAGCACGTGCTGCACAAGAAAGCCCTCAGTGCACCGTCGACCGCCGTCACGGGCGGTCCATTCGAGCACAATCGGGAAGACTCCACGTCGTGCGGAGACCTCCTGCCCATCTGGTGCCTGATGGGCGAGCGCGGACGGCACGCCGTTCGCACACTGCCCGGTCACTGACCCGAGCGAAGGCTCCTCGCAGCACCCGCCGGAGCAGCTGCGAGGCGATCCGGGCAGTTTCAAAGGATGACGGCCGAGCGCTCGCCGAGGAGGAGAGCGCCGGACGGAACGTTCTCAGCGGACCAGGGCGACGGCTGCCTCTCCCGTGTAGACGCTGAAAGTCAACGACTCCTGCAGATAGAGCCGTACCGAGTCAGCGTCGTGGGAGAGGTAGCCGACGGAGACGTCCTGTCCGAGGTGGAGTTCGAAGTCGCCGCCGCGGGTGGAGAGCAGGAGGGCGCCCTCGATGGCGGGGGCCCAGATGAGTTCGCCGTCGAGGAGGCGGGCGATGTGGCTGGCGACGGGGTAGCCGTGGTCGGAGGTCTCGTTGACGGCGGTGTAGGCGTCGGCGCCGAGGAGAAGGGCGTAGGGACCGCCGACGCCGGCGAGGCGGAGGGCGGTGAGGGCCTGGCTGACCGCTTCGGGGTATGCGCGGACGTCGGCGGGGAGTTGGACCGGCGGGTTGGTGGAGTCGGCGCGGATGCCCTCGATGTGGGCGGCGGGGTAGCCGTCGAAGACGGTGCGGTCCTCGGCGCGGGCCAGGGTGCGGGCGGCGTCCTTGACGGGTTGCCAGTCGGAGTCGCGGGAGCCGCGTTCGACGTCGTCGACGGCGGCTCGGCTGACGGTGAAGGGGACGCGGAGTTCGACCACCGGGCGGCTGGTGCGGGCGTGGGCCTGGACGCCGTCGAGGGGTGGGTCGATGGTGGTGAGGTGGCCGGTGCCGACGGCGGCGAGGGTGGGGCCGTCGGGGCCGTTGAGGTCGACCACGCGGCGGCCGGCGATGTGCAGTTTGAAGGTCTGCCGGGCCTCCTCCTCGATCTCCTCCCAGGCGGCGGCGGAGACGGGGGCGAGTTCTCGGTGCAGGTTGCTCATGGTGCGGGTCCTGTTCAGGAGGTCGGCTGTTCAGGAGGTCGGCTGGTTCGGGCGCCGGGTGTTCAGGAGGTCGGCTTGAGGCTGCCGATGCCGAGGGAGCCGTCCGGGCTGGCCGGGGCAGCCTCGGCCGGGGGCGGCGCGGCGGGGGGTGGGGAGTCCAGGAGGTCGGCGGTCGGGACGAAGAACAGCGAACCGGTGACGGCGGTGGAGAAGTCGAGCAGCCGGTCGGTGGTGCCGGGCGGGCGGCCGAGGAACATGTTGCGCAGCATCTCCTCGGTGACCCCGGGGTCGCGCGCGTAGCCGATGAAGTAGGTGCCGAACTCGCCGCTGCGGCCGAAGGAACCGAAGGGCATGTTGAACCGGAGGATCTTCCGCTCGGCGCCGTCCGGGCCGGTGATCACGGTCAGGGCGACGTGCGAGTCGGCGGGTTTGACGTCGTCGTCCAGTTCGATGTCGGTGAGCTTGGTGCGGCCGACGGCGCCCTCCTGCTGCTCGACCGCGAGTGCGTTCCACTTGTCGAGGTCGTGCAGGTACTTCTGGACGATGACGTAGCTGCCGCCGGCGAAGCCCGGGTCCTCCTCCCCCACCACGACGGCGGTCTCGGCCGCGCGGCCCTCGGGGTTCTCCGTGCCGTCGACGAAGCCGAGCAGGTCGCGCTCGCCGAAGTACTTGAAGCCCTGGACGGAGTCGACCACGGTGGCCGCCCCGGTGAGCCGGTCGACCAGGCGGCTCGCGAGTTCGAAGCAGAGGTCCATCCGTTCGGCCCGCAGGTGCAGCAGCAGGTCGCCCGGGGTGGCCGGGGCGCGGTGGCGGGGGCCGGCCACCTCCTGGAAGGGGTGGAGTCCGGCGGGACGGGGGCCGGTGAAGAGCCGGTCCCAGAGGTCGGAGCCGATGCCGGTGACGCAGGTGAGGCCGCCCTCGGGGGCCCGGAAGCCGACGGCCCGGCGCAGTCCGGCGAGGTCGGGCAGCAGGTCGCGGACGGTGGGCTCGCCGCCGGGTTCCACGGTGAGGACCAGGAACACCGCCGCACTGGTCAGCGGGGAGAGCACGGCTTGGGGTTCGGGCTGCACGGCGGGGTTCCTCCTCGGGAGGTTCGCAGGAGGCTCGCGGCGGGCTCTCTCGCGGGGCCGGGGGATGGACGGGTCGTGACAGATCGGTACCAATCTGATCATCCCGGCGGCGACCTCGCACGGCGGACGGCCCCACCCGGCGGACGGCGCGCAGCCGGCGGACGGCCCCGCACCGCGGACGGCACGCAGCCGGGCGCGGGCAGGCGGAAGGGCGGGGCGCTCGGTCGCGCACCCGCCCCTCCGCCTGCCCGCGGCCCTCAGACCCGCAGTGCCGCCAACTGCTCGGCGAACGGGACCACCTGCTCCGGCACCGCCGCCTCCCCCGCCGCCGGGGCCCGCCCGGCGAGCAGGGCCGCCAGCTCGCCCGCCGCGCGGTCGATCCGGCCCGGCAGGCCGTCGGTGAGCGCGTCGCCCGCCGTGCCCCAGTCGTCGGTGGCCGCGTACACGGCGGTCGGCAGCACCACCGCGCGCAGGTAGCTGAACAGCGGCCGGACGGCGTGCTCCAGGGCGAGCGAGTGCCGCGGCGTGCCGCCGGTGGCGGCGATCAGCACCGGCTTGCCGGTGAGCGCGTCGTGGTCGATCAGGTCGAAGAAGGACTTGAACAGGCCGCTGTAGGAGGCGGTGAAGATCGGCGTCACCGCGATCACCGCGTCCGCCCCCGTCACCGTCTCGATCGCCCCGCGCAGCGCGGCGGCCGGGAAGCCGGTGACGAAGTTGTTGGCGATGTCCACGGCGAGGTCCCGCAGCTCGACCACGGTGACCTCGACCTGCCGCCCCTCCAGCCCGAGCCGGCGCACGGTCGACTCGGCGAGCCGGTCGGCCAGCAGCCGCGTCGAGGACGGCTTGCTGAGGCCGGCGCTCACCACGGCCAGCTCGAGTGCGGTCACTTGGCCACCTCCACGGTCTCCTCGTCGCGGGCCGCGACCAGCGCGGCGTGGGTCGGTCCGTCCGGGACGCCGGCCGGGCGGCCCTTGGCGAACTCCTCGCGCAGCACCGGCACGACCTCCTCGCCCAGCAGGTCCAGCTGCTCCAGCACGGTCTTGAGCGGCAGGCCGGCGTGGTCCATCAGGAACAGCTGGCGCTGGTAGTCGCCGAAGGTCTCGCGGAAGGTCAGCGTCTTCTCGATGACCTCCTGCGGGCTGCCGACGGTCAGCGGGGTCTGCTCGGTGAACTCCTCCAGCGAGGGCCCGTGTCCGTACACCGGCGCGTTGTCGAAGTACGGGCGGAACTCGCGCACCGCGTCCTGGGAGTTCTTCCGCATGAACACCTGGCCGCCGAGGCCGACCACCGCCTGCTCGGGGGTGCCGTGCCCGTAGTGGGCGTAGCGCTCGCGGTAGAGCTCGATCAGCTTCTGGAAGTGCTCCTTGGGCCAGAAGATGTTGTTCGCGAAGAAGCCGTCGCCGTAGTAGGCGGCCTGCTCGGCGATCTCCGGACTGCGGATCGAGCCGTGCCAGACGAACGGCGGGACGTCGTCCAGCGGGCGCGGGGTGGAGGTGAAGGACTGCAGCGGGGTGCGGAAGCGGCCCTGCCAGTCGACGACCTCCTCGCGCCACAGCTGGTGCAGCAGCGCGTAGTTCTCGATCGCGAGCGGGATGCCCTGGCGGATGTCCTTGCCGAACCACGGGTAGACCGGGCCGGTGTTGCCGCGGCCCATCATGAGGTCCACCCGGCCGTCGGCGAGGTGCTGGAGCATCGCGAAGTCCTCGGCGATCTTCACCGGGTCGTTGGTGGTGATCAGCGTGGTCGAGGTCGAGAGGATGATGCGGTCCGTCTGCGCGGCGATGTAGCCGAGCATGGTCGTCGGCGAGGACGGGACGAACGGCGGGTTGTGGTGCTCGCCGGTCGCGAAGACGTCCAGGCCGACCTCCTCCGCCTTGCGCGCGATGGCCACCATCGCCTTGATCCGCTCGTGCTCGCTGGGGGTGCGGCCGGTGGTCGGGTCGGGGGTGACGTCGCCGACGGTGAAGATTCCGAACTGCATGCTGCTCACCACACTCCAGGAGGGGCCAGATCGTTCAACTTTCAACCACCCTAGCACGCGAGTGCGGATCGTTATTCCCGCGGTTCCCGCCGACAATGGAAGGCGGGCCCCGGCAACGGCCGGAGCCCGCGGAAGGGCGGCGAACCGATGGCGCCGTACATCGCGGTGAGCGCACTGAGCCACGAGGGCCTGGTGCGGGAGCACAACGAGGACAGCCTCACGGTCGGCCCGTGGACGCTCTGCGCCACCGTGACCACCAATCCGCAGACCCTGCTCTTCCCGCTCGGCCCGCCCTGCGTGGTCGCCGTGACCGACGGCCTCGGCGGCCACCCCGGCGGCGAGGTGGCCAGCGCCCTGGTCGCCCGCCGACTCGCCGCCGCCGGAGGCCGACTGGACGGCGAGGAGGCCGTCCGGGAGGAGCTCCAGGAGTGCAACCGGGCGGTCTACGCGGCCGCCGCCGGGGAGCCGGAGCTGGCCGCGATGGGGACCACGGTCGCCGGGCTGGTGCTGCTGCCCGACCGGGCCGTGGTCTTCAACGTCGGCGACAGCCGGGTCTACCGGATCAGCGGTGACGGCCCGGAGTCGTCGCCCGCCGAGCGGTCGACGCGGGGGCGGTCGACGCCGGAACGGCCGGACCCGGCGCGGGGGACCCCGGCGCACGGCAGCCCGGCACGAATGAGCCCGGAGCGGGTGAACCTGGAGCGGGTGAGCGTGGACGACAGCCCGCCCCTGCCTCCGGGCCGGCGCACCACCGCGCTGGTCACCCAGACCCTGGGCGGTTCGCTCGGCCTCACCTTCGTCGAACCGCACGTACGGGTCTCGCCGCTCGCCGCCGGCGACCGCTACCTGGTGTGCAGCGACGGTCTGACCGACCCGGTCCCCGAGGAGGAGCTCGCCGGACTGCTCGCCCGCGCGGACGGGCCCTCCGACCGGGCCGACGGCAGGGCCGCCTTCGAGCTGTGGAAGGCGGCCGTCGAGGCGGGCGGCCCGGACAACATCACCCTCGCGCTGGTGCGGATAGGCGAGTAGCCGCGCGGCGCTCCGGAAACGCGCGGCAGCACCCGGGAACACCGGAACGCCGTGCCGACTAGCCATCAGCACAGCGTCCAGGAAAGCGAGTTGAGACGCCGACGGGCGGCACCGGGCTGCTACTTGCGCAGCAGCAGGATCACCCCGGCCGTCGCCAGGCCGACCAGCACGGCGGCCGCGCCGTACGCCAGGCGGTGCGCCTTCAACACCGGCAGGAAGCGGTCCACCGCGTAGCGGCCCGGGCCGGTCAGCGCCAGGGCGGCGGCGCCCGCCGTCAGCAGCAGCTCGTACTCGCTGCCCTTCGGGGCGAAGAAGCCGCCGCCCCAGGTGACGGCGATCGCGTTGACCATCGTGCCGACGATCGCGGCGCCCGCCAGCGGGGTCAACAGGCCGACGGCGAGGCCGAGTCCGCCCAGGACCTCGGTCAGGCCGGCCACCACGGCCATGGCGTTGCCGGCCGGGTAGCCGCTCATGGTGAAGAACTGACCGGTGCCGTCGATCCCGCCGCCCCCGAACCAGCCGAACAGCTTCTGACTGCCGTGCGCGGCCATGGTCAGGCCGAGCACCAGGCGCAGGAGCAGGAGTCCGGCGTCGTAGGCGTGCGGGGAGGTCGTCGCGGGCCCGGAGCCGTCCCGTGCGGAACGGGCGGCGGGGCTGGTGGGACTGGTGGCGGCGGTCGTGCTCGGGCTGCTGCTCGGCATGCGCGTCTCCATCGATCGGGGTCGGTCGTAGGTGTGTGGTGATGCGGCCGGGCGGGGTGGGACACGCCACGCCTGTTGTTCAAATTTGAACCGGCCGCTCCTCGACCGTACCGTGGAGTTCGAATGTGAACAACTGACGGTGCATGGACGAGTCGCGAACCCCACCGGGGCCGGGGCAGGGTGGAGGCATGGCTCACCGCAGGCAACACCAGCCGGCCGCCCGGCCCGGCACGCCCTACCCCGAGGCACTCGCCGCCTTCGACGAGCGGGTCCGACTGATCGCCCCCGGCCAGTGGGACTCCCCCACTCCGTGTGCCGACTGGACGGTGCGGGACCTGGTCAACCACCTCACCGGCGAACAGCTCTGGGTCCCCGACCTGCTGATGGGCGCCACCATCGCCGAGGTCGGCGGCCGCTACGACGGCGACGTGCTCGGCGACGATCCGGTCGCCGCCTGGAGTTCCGCCGCCGAAGCCGCCCGGCAGGCCTGGGAGGTGCCCGGCGCCACCGAACTCACCGTCCACCTCTCCTTCGCGGACGTCTCCGGGCAGTACTACCTGGACCAGCTCACCACCGACCTGGTCGTCCACGCCTGGGACCTCGCCGAGGGCATCGGCACCCGCACCCGGCTCCCGGCCGGCCTGGTGGACTTCGCGCTCGGCGAGATCGGCGGCTACGGCGACCTCTCCGGCAGCGGACTGTTCGACCCGCCCCTGCCGGTGCCCGCGGACGCCGCCCCGCAGACCCGGCTGCTGGCCCTCACCGGGCGGCGGGACGGCGGCTGAGCAGGGAATCCGGCTGCGGAACCCCCGCCCGGCGGCCGCCCGGACGAGGAGTTCCGCGCGGCGGCGCCGGATACTGGACAGTACGGGGGGCGAGTCCTGATCCCGGACGAGAGGCGGACACGCCATGAGCCGCAGGCCGGACATCCTCGGCGAGTTCACCGCCGACCACAAGGCGGCCACCGACCTGCTCGACCGCGCCGAGGCGGCGCCGGCCGGCTCGGCCGAGCGCGGCGAGCTGGTCACCAGACTGACCGACCTGCTGTTCAGCCACTGCGCCGCCGAGGAGGAGCACCTCTTCCCGCTCGTCCAGCACGACGTGCCCGAGGGCGGGGCCCTGGTGTTCAGCAGCATCCACGACCACCTCGCGATCGGGCAGTACCTCGCCGACCTGCAAGGAGTCGGCCCGGCCGACCCGGCCTTCGACACCCTGCTGCGCGGCCTCGGCGACACCCTCCGGCGGCACCTCACCGGCGAGGAGAAGACGGTCTTCCCGGCCGCCCGCAAGGCCCTGCCCGCAGCGACCCGCGCGGCGCTCGGCGAACGGCTCCGGGCACAGCGGGCGGACATCGAACCGGCGGACATCGAGCCGTCGGGCACCGAACCGGCGGGCACCGAGCCGTCCGGCACCGAAGCGGCAGGCGCCGAGCCGGCGAGCAGCGAACCGCCGGGCACCGGCCCCTCGGGCACCGGCCCCCCGGACTGAGGCCGCTCAGCTCTTCGGGCTGATCACCGCGAAGCGGGCGCCCTCACGGTCCCGCAGCCGGGCCACCCGGCCGTACGGGGAGTCGAAGACCGGGCCGATCCCCGCCCCGCCCAGCTCCACGGCCTGCGCCACCGCCCGGTCGGCGTCCGGGACGGCGAAGGAGACCTCCCAGTGCGGCGGCGGGCCGGCCGGGCCGGCCGCCTGCTCCTTGGCCAACGCCGCGACGCTGTGCCCCTCCGCGCGCAGCACCACCCGGTCGTGCTCCCAGCGGACCTCGAAGCGCTCCGGGTCCCGGCCGTCCCAGCGGAACACCTCGCCGTAGAACAGCGCCGCCGCGAACGGGTCCGGGGTGCGCAGCTCGATCCAGACCGGCGCACCCGGCAGGTCCAGCCGCCGGGCCCGGCCCAGCGGGCCCTCCCAGATGCCGAACACCGCCCCGGCCGGGTCCGCCGCGAAGGCCACCCGCCCGGCGTCGAAGGCCAGCGGGCCGACCGCCAGGGTCGCGCCGCGCTCGCGCACCGCGTCGGCGGCGGCGTCGGCGCTCTCCGTCCCGAAGTAGCTGGTCCAGGCGACCGGCACCGCCCCGAGGCCCGCCACCCCCAGCCCGGCCACCGCCTCCCCGCCGGTCACCGCGTGCACGTACGGGCCGAAGCGCTCCGGCCCGGGCTCGAACTCCCAACCCAGCAGCGGACCGTAGAAGCCCGTGGCACTCTCCAGGTCCCGGGCCATCAGGCTCACCCAGCACGGAACGGCCGCCACGCAGCGCACCTTCGCGGTCGTCTCCTCGCTGCCCATCGCGGACCTCCTCGCCGACCCGGCCGCCGGGCCCCTCCCGGCTCCCGCGGCCCACCGGCCGCCCGGGACGCCCACAGCCTAGGGCGGCCGGGGTAGCCCGTCCGGGAAGGCACGGCCGGGCTCAGCGCACCCAGTTCTTGAGCGGCTCGGTGTCCAGGGCGATGCCGACCGGGTCGGGCCGGCGGACGCTCCTGCCGAAGGGGAGGGTCTGAACGGTCTCGTAGCGGACGCCGTCGGGCTGGCTGTGGACGATGACTTCGGCGGAGTCGCGGTCGATCAGCAGGTGGACGGCGTGCCGTCGGGGCGCGCGTGGCCGCTGCGGTAGGGTCTCGACCTTCAACCCTTGGTCATTCGGCCACAGCTCGGGACGCGACTGGATGCAGATCCGCATCAGCCACTCGATGACCAGGCCGTGGTCTCCGTCCGGCACGGGCTTGACGCCCACCTTCCCGTTGATGAACTCCGGCCGGATGCCTTCGGCGGTCGCGGCCAGACGGCGAGCGAATTCCTCGAATTCCTCGGGCAGCATCTGCGGGCGGTCGGAGATCGCGGTCATGGGCTCTGCTCCTTCGCCCGGGCACCCGCCGGGGCCACGAGCGCGCCGGTGAGTGGCTACGGGGGCGTCCGGTTCTGACGACAGCCGACCGCATCCCTCCTCATGTGAGTGTGACGCGGGTCATAGCATGGAAGGAAATTGCGGGGACAGATTCCCCGTTTGCGAGTACGTTGGAGAAAGCGGGGAGAACTTCCCCGGTATCCTGGAGGAGCAGTCGCCATGACCACCGTCGCCGCAGAGCCGGCCCGTTCCACGGGGAGTGTGCGCACGCCGAAGTTGCGTGCGGACGCGAGCCGGAACCGGGAGCGGATCGTGCTGGCGGCCCGGGACGCGTTCGTCGAGCACGGTGCCGAGGTGCCGCTGGACGAGATCGCGAAGCGGGCGGGGGTCGGCAATGCCACGCTGTACCGGAACTTCCCGGACCGCGCGGCGCTGATCCAGGAAGTGGCGCTGCTCGTCAAGAACCGCATCCTGGCCCTCGCCGAGACGGCGACGGCCGAGGCGGACGCGGGAATGGGCGGCGGTCCGTTCGACGCTCTGCAGCGGTTCGTGCACGCGACCGTGGCGGAGAAGGTCGGCGGGCTCTGCGCCGTCTTTACCAGCACCGTCGATCCGGACGACCCGGAGTTGACCGAGACGCGGGAGCGCCTGCGGTCCGCCGTGAGCGGACTGATGGAGCGCGCCCGGGCCACCGGCGAACTCCGGCCAGACGTCGACCACGGGGACCTGTTCGTCGCGATGAGTCAGCTGACCCGGCCGCTGCCGGGCACCTCCTGCCAACTGCTCGACGAGTTCGTCCACCGCCACCTGCAGCTGTTCCTGGACGGCCTGCGCGCTCCGGCCCGCTCGACGCTGCCCGGCCGGGCCGCGACCTTCGAGGACTTCCGCCCTCGGCACTGACTGACCACCTGGACCCACCACTGATCCGATCCTGATCCGAGTCCGATCCGACCCGCTCGCACCCCACCTTCCGCGCGACTGACCGGAGTCGCCTCCGGGCGCGTCCGCGCGCCCTCGCACCCGTACGGCAACCTGCCGTTCCCGTACGGCAGTTGACCGTTCTCGCACACCACGCACCGTGAAATGGGTACCCCCATGTCTCAGACCGACGCCGCGCAGGCGACGATCCCCGATCCCAGGCGCTGGAAGGCGCTGATCTTCATCGGCCTCGCCCAGCTGATGGTCGTCCTCGACGCCACCATCGTGAACATCGCCCTGCCGTCCGCCCAGACCGACCTGGGCATATCCGACGGCAACCGCCAGTGGGTGATCACCGCCTACGCGCTGGCCTTCGGCGGCCTGCTGCTGTTCGGCGGCCGGATCGCGGACCTCTGGGGCCGCAAGCGGACGTTCATCGTCGGCCTGACCGGCTTCGCCCTCGCCTCCGCACTCGGCGGCGCCGCGGTCAACACCGCGATGCTGCTCGGTGCCCGCGCCCTCCAGGGCGTGTTCGGCGCCCTGCTCGCGCCGGCCGCGCTGTCGCTGCTCGCCGTGACCTTCACCGAGGCCAAGGAGCGCGCCAAGGCCTTCGGCATCTACGGGGCTATCGCCGGTGGCGGTGGCGCCATCGGTCTGATCCTCGGCGGCGCGCTGACCGAGTACCTGAACTGGCGCTGGACCTTCTACGTCAACATCCCCTTCGCCATCGCGGCCATCGCCGGCGCCGTCCTGGTGATCAGCGAGCCCGTCGGGGGCCGCAACCGCAACAAGCTGGACATCCCCGGCGTGGTGCTGGTGACCACCGGCCTGGTCGCGCTGGTGTACGGCTTCACCCGCGCCGAGTCCAGCGGCTGGACGGCCGGCAGCACCCTGGCGCTGTTCGCCGCGGCCGTCGTGCTGCTGGGCGCCTTCGTGCTCGTGGAGCGCGCCGTGGCCGCCCCGCTGCTGCCGCTGCGTGTGGTGCTGAACCGCAACCGCGGTGGGGTGTACCTGTCCCTGGGCATGGCCGTGATCGGCATGTTCGGCCTGTTCCTCTTCCTGACCTACTACCTCCAGGTCGTGCGCGGCTACAGCCCGGTGCTGACCGGCGTCGCCTTCCTGCCGATGGTGGCGGGCATGATCACCGGCTCGACCCAGATCGGCGCCCGGCTGATGACCCGCGTCCCGGCCCGCTACCTGATGGCGCCGGGCTTCCTGACCGCCTCGGTCGGCATGTTCCTGCTGACCCACATCGGCCTGGACACCTCGTACCCGGCGCTGATCCTGCCCGGCCTGGTCCTGATGGGCCTCGGCATGGGCACCGCCTTCATGCCGGCCATGAGCCTCGCGACCCACGGCGTCCAGCCGCGTGACGCGGGCGTGGCCTCGGCCATGGTCAACACCTCGCAGCAGGTCGGCGGCGCCATCGGCACCGCGCTGCTGAACACCATCGCGGCCAGCGCCACCACCAGCTGGCTGACCTCGCACGCCGCCTCGCTGGCCACCGCCGCCTCGCCGGAGGCCGCCAAGGCCCTGCAGTTCCAGGGCATGGTGCACGGCTTCTCCACCGCGATCTGGGTGTCCTTCGGGATCCTGGTGGCGGCCGCCGCCGTCGCCTTCACCTTCATCAACGCCGGCCACCCCGGTGCCGCGGGTGCGGACTCGGGTGCGGCGAAGAACGACGAGGTGCCGGTGCTGGTGCACTGACCTCGCGGGACCCCACGGGGTGAACTCGGGTGCGCATGCGGCCCGTCCGGTGTCTTCCACGGCACCGGGCGGGCCGCTCGCCGTTTCCGGACCGGCCGTCGCATCCGGGGAGCCGCGACGGAAAGGACCCCGGGTAGAAGTGGGGATCAGTCCCCGATTATGGTGGCCCCAGTGCGAATCGGGGACTGATCCCCGTTTCCTTCGGACCGAGGTGCGTGCACATGACCCGGAATCAGAACCCAGGGCGGGGGCAGCGGGCCGCCGACTGGGCGGACGGCCGGCTGGGGATCTACTCCCTCGCCAGGGCCAACCTGCGCAAGATCTTCCCGGACCACTGGTCCTTCATGCTGGGCGAGATCTGCCTCTACACCTTCCTGATCATCATCCTGACCGGTGTCTGGCTGACCCTGTTCTTCAAGCCGAGCATGGGCGAGGTGGTCTACAGCGGCTCGTACGTCCCGCTCAAGGGCGTCCCGATGTCCGAGGCCTACGCCTCCACCGTGGACATCAGCTTCGAGGTCCGCGGCGGGCTGCTGATCCGGCAGATCCACCACTGGGCGGCGATCGTCTTCGTCGCGGCCATGTTCGTGCACATGATGCGGGTGTTCTTCACCGGCGCGTTCCGCAAGCCGCGCGAGATCAACTGGGTCTTCGGCTTCCTGCTGCTGTTCCTCGGCATGCTGGACGGCTTCTTCGGCTACTCGCTCCCGGACGACCTGCTGTCCGGCACCGGGATCCGGTTCATCGAGGGCGTGGTGCTGGCCGTGCCCCTGGTCGGCACCTACGTCCAGATGTTCCTGTTCGGCGGGGAGTTCCCCGGGCACGACATCATCCCGAGGTTCTTCACCATCCACGTGCTGCTCGTCCCCGGCATCATGCTCGGGCTGCTGGTGGCGCACCTGATCCTGGTCTTCTACCACAAGCACACCCAGTGGGCGGGCCCCGGCAGGACCGAGAAGAACGTCGTCGGCATGCCGCTGATGCCGGTCTACATGGCCAAGGCCGGCGGCTTCTTCTTCCTGGTCTTCGGGATCGTCGCGCTGATGTCCGCGATCGCCACGATCAACCCGATCTGGGCCTACGGCCCGTACCGGCCCGACCAGGTCTCCACCGACGCCCAGCCCGACTGGTACATGGGCTTCGCCGAGGGCCTGATCCGGGTGATGCCCGGCTGGGAGATCGGCCTGTGGGGGCACACCCTCAACCTCGGGGTGCTGATCCCGTTCACGCTGTTCCCGGTGATCCTCGGCGCGATCGCGGTCTACCCGTTCATCGAGAGCTGGGTGACGAACGACGCCCGGGAGCACCACCTGCTCGACCGGCCGCGCAACGCGCCGGTCCGCACCGCCCTCGGCGCGGCCTGGATCAGCGTCTACCTGGTGATGCTCGCGGGCGGTGGCAACGACCTCATCGCCACCCATCTGCACCTGTCGCTCAACGCCATCACCTACGGGGTGCGGATCGGCTTCTTCGTCGTCCCGGTCGCCGTCTTCGTCGTCACCAAGCGCTGGTGCCTGGGCCTGCAACGACGGGACCGCGACAAGGTGCTGCACGGCCGGGAGACCGGCGTCATCAAGCGGCTGCCGCACGGCGAGTTCACCGAGGTGCACGCCGGGCTCGCGCCCGCCGAACTGCACCGGCTCACCTCGCACGAGCAGCCCCGCCCCCTCGAACTGCCGCCCGCGGTCGACGAGAATGGAGTGGCCCGGCCGACAGGCGCGCTCACCCGCACCCGGGTGCGGCTGTCCCGCGGGTTCCACGGCGAGCACGCCCGGATCGAGCAGCCCACCGCCGAGGAGCACCGCGAGCCCCGTGAGGTCACCGAGGGTGCGGCCCACGGTCACCACTGACCCGCCCCCCCTGTACGAGGGAGGAGATCATGCACGACCCCACCGACCGGCTCGCCGACAGCAGGTACCTCCTGCTGACCACCTTCGGCGAGGACGGCAGTCGACAGGACTCCCAGCTGTGGGTGGTCGCGGACGGCCGGGCGCTCGGCGTCTGGACCCCGGCCCACTCGGGCGAGGCCGAACGGATCCGCCGCCACCCCCGGGTGCTGATCGGCCCCTGCGACGCCCACGGGCGCCCCACCGGCCGCCGGCTCCCGGCCCGCGCACGGCTCTGCGACGCCGACGCGACCGCGCGCTACCGCACCTCATTGATCAACAAGTACGGCCTGACGGCGCTGATCGCGCTGGCCCGCAGCCGGTTCCGGGTCGGGTTGTCCGGGACGGTCGGGATCCGGATCACCCCGAACGAGCTGGAGCAGCGGCTGGTCGGGCCGGAGTGGCGGCCGCCGGGGACGTACTGCGTCAACTGAGCGGTACGGAAGGGCTTCGGGCGCCGTAGAGCCCGTCGAGTGCCGGGATCCGTGGGGACGGGGCCCGGCGCTCGGCGTGTCCGGACGTCCGGACGTCCGGACGTCCAGGCGCTGGGCGCTTCCGGGCGCTCGGCACTTCCGGGCGCTCCTGTCTCCCCGCTCTCGGGTTCGGGGAGCGTCGCGGGATCAGGCCCCGTCGTCCGGTGCCCGGGCCAGGTCCCCCGGTTCGCAGGCCTCCCGGCCGGTTCCCAGGTGGACGACCCTGACCGCCCGCTCGGGGCCGCCGGGGACGACCCGCTGTTCGTGGCCGCAGCGCGGGCAGATCAGCGGGATGCGCGGCCGGTTCGGGTCCCGTCCGGTGTGGCCCTGGCCGCCGTCCGGGTGCGGGGCGGTCACGAGAGCGGGTGGGTCGGGACCGGGCTGACGTCCTGGATCTCGCCGTGGGCCTTGGTGAGCAGCTGGGAGGCGAGGTCGTTGAGTGCGCGGGCGCCCGCGATCTCCTCGCCCACCCGTAGCTGTTCCGGGTCGGAGGGGTGGCGGCTGCTGTAGCCGTGGGCCCGCACCTCCGTGCCGTCGCCGAGTCTCAGCAGGGCGGCGGCGGTCGTCCGCGCGCCCTCCTCGCGGAACTCCATCTCGATGTGCCAACCGACCAGAGTCTGCATGGCGGATCACCTCCATCGGTTACTCCTCCAGAGTGCGCCGCACCCAGCGTGAACACCAGGCCAGCCGGACCGGGGCCAGCTTGAACATGTTCAACTCGGCGACGTAGAGTCGCGGACGAAGGGCATTTGAACGCGTTCAAGAGGGGGTGTGCCCGCCATGGACAAGGGCACGACCGAACTGGTCGACCTGCTGGTCCTGCTCGGCATGGGCGCCGTCCTGCCGCTCGGCCTGGCCCTCATCGACGAACCCGGGCTGGCCCGGATCCGCCGGCTCTGGCCGCTCGCCGCCGTCCCCGGGGCGCTCTCGCTCTGGCTGCCGCGCGGCGGCCTCGCCACCGCCACCGCCGTCCTCTACGCCCTCGGCACCCTCGCCGTCGCCCTGCACGCGCCCCGGCGCCTGGCCCGCACCCGCTCGCTCGCCCCCGCCGAGATCGCCGTGCTCACCGCGCTCGCCGCACCCTCGGTCGCCGGGGTCGCACTCGTCGCCGAACGCTCCGGCTACCCGCTGTTCGGCTTCGAACCGCACATCCTGGCCCTGACCGTCCCGCACTTCCACTACGCCGGATTCACCGCCGCACTGGTCGCCGGACTGGTCTGCCGCGCCTCGGTGCCCGGCTCCGCGGCGGCCCGCTGCGCGGCGCTCAGCGTCCCGGCCGGCACCCTGCTGGTGCTCGCCGGGTACTTCCTCGGCAACTGGTGGCAGTTCGCCGGAGCGGTCGTCCTCAGCACCGGGATGTGGCTGGTCGGCCTGGTCAGCTGGCGCGAGCTGCGCCCCCGCGCGGCCGACCCGGTCACCGCCGGGCTGCTCACCGTCTCCTCGGGCGTGCTGGCGCTCACCATGCTGCTCGCCCTGTGGTGGGCGTTCGGCCGGGCCGCCGGACTCCCCCACCCCACCCTGGCGTGGATGGCCGCCACCCACGGCCTCGGCAACGCGCTCGGCTTCGCGCTCTGCGCGCTCCTCGCCTGGCGCCGGATCACCACCGCGAAGGACGCCCGATGAACCACCACAGCCACCCCCGGGCCGACCACGGCCGTCCTGGGACCGGCCACAGCCACGTCGGGACCGACTACAGCTACCCCGAGCAGGGCGCCAGCCGCACCGGCGAACTCCCCGCCGGCTACAACCACCTGCGGCACCGGACGCCGATCGGCCACGGCCGCGCCGCCCTGGAGGTCGCCGGGGCCGCGCTGCTCGGCTGGCGGATGCACCGGCTGGCCGGCGTCCGGATCGACGCGGAGGCCGACCGGGCGGCCCCGGGCGTCGCCGTCCGCTGCGCGATCGGCGTCGGCCCGCTGCGGGCGGGCGCGCCCAACCGGGTGCTAGCCGTCGTCGACGGCCCGGACCGGTACGGCTTCACCTACGGGACCAGGCACGGGCACCTCGGCCGGGGCGAGGAGACCTTCCTGGTCGAGCTGGCGCCCGACGGGACGGTCTGGTTCGGCGTCACCGCGTTCAGCCGGCCGGTCGCCTGGTGGGCCCGGCTGGTCGGCCCGCTGTTCCCGCTTCTCCAGCACGCCTTCGCCCGGCGCTGCGGGCGGGTGCTGGCGGCGGTCGCGGCGGACGCGGCGCAGGGCGGACCGCGCTGACCCCCGCCCGGCGGCGGCCTGAATCCGCTGGCCGCCCGGCCCGGACCTGCGGCATGATCGCCGGATGACACCGCCGCCCACGGTGGCGGTTTCCGGCCCCCGGGGACGGACGCCACCGAGGACGGCGAGGAGCCGAGGCCGTGACCAGCTTCCACACCCACCGGGCCCTGGTGCTCGACACCGCGCTGCCCGTCCAGCGACGCCACAGCGCCCTGCGCACCTGCCTGACCGGCTTCGCCCCGTACGGCCTGCGGGCGACCTACCACCACCTGACCCTCAGCGCCCGGATGCCCCGGCGCCTGGAGGCCGACCCGCAGTCCCTGGTGCGGGCGGTGGAGGAACTGCACGGGGCGCGGCAGCTGTGGCTGGCCCGCGCGGAGCGGTACGCGGCGCAGCGGCGGGCCGAGAAGCGGGACGGCCGCCGGGCGGCGACGCCGGTGTGGTGGAACCGGCCCTGGTGGACCTCGCCGGACGACGCCTGGCGCCACGACCCCTTCCTGCACCCGGCGTTGGGCCTGCCCGACTACGTCCGACGGCAGAACGCGCTACTGGACGGGGCCGAACTGCCCGGCTGCCCGGCCTGCGGGGAGGAGGGGCCCGCGGTCGAGGTGTCGACCGGCCACGACCGGGCCGAACTGTGCCGCACCTGCGCCCGGGTGCTGGTGCCGTGCCCGTGCGGCCGGTGGCACAGCTTCCAGCAGGAGCTGCGGGTCGGCTGGAGCCGGACCTGGCGGCGGGAGCACATGACCGACGGCGGCGAGCCCAACCCGCACTGGCCCGCCCACCTGGGCGCGGCCCGGGTGCGGCGGCTGACGGGGTACGTCGTGCTGCACCTTCCGGGCTGAACCGGCCCTGACCGGCCCCTCCCGGTCACACCCGGTCACACCCGGCTCCTCCCGCTCGCGCCCGCTCACGCCCGGTCACGACCGGCTCCTCCCGGTCACGCCCGGTGCGGCGTCACCCCCGGTGTGCGGGGACAGAGACCAGCAGGGCGTCGGAGTTCTGGACCCGCACCTCGAAGTGGTCGATGGCGCCCGGCTGCATGGCCGCGCCGCCGGTGGTGCGCAGCACACCCGGGGCGTCGGGTTCGCCGTAGCCGTCCGCCGGGACGTACCAGGTGGTGACCGTCTGGTGCTCGCCGCCATGCGAGACGGCGACCAGGCGGCAGGTCAACGGGCCCTGCACGCCGGAGAGTTGCAGGCTGACCCGGCTGCCCCAGGTGGTGCCGTCGACACCGACGGTGGCCTTGGCCCCGGTGGCCGGGTCACTGGCGCTGAACTGCTCGGCGACGGCGACCACGGCGGGCGTGGTCTCCGCGGTGAGCACCGCGGCCGTGACGGCCGGGCCGGCCGCGACCATCGCGGTCGCGGCCAGGGCGAGCACCAGCCGCCGTACCCGGCCGCGCCGCCGGCCGGCCGTGACCTCGGCGACCAGCCGGTCCAGGAGCCGCCCGTCCGGCGCCGGCGCGAAGTCGGCCGGGTCCAGTCCGGCGGCCCGCGCCGACGCCACGTACTCGCCCAACATCGGTTCCACGAAGCCCAGTTCGCCGACCTGTCCGGTGCACTGCGGGCAGTCCGCCAGATGCCGCTCGAAGGCCACGCGCTCGGCGGGCTCCAGCAGGCCGAGGACGTACGACGCGACGTCCAGGTGCTCGGGGCCACCGGACGGGCCGGGGCCGGGGGCGGGCCGCTCGGTCACGATGTCACTCCCCGTTCCTCCAGCGCGAGCCTAAGCGAGCGCAGTGCGTAGAACACCCTCGACCGGACGGTCCCGGCCGGGATGCCGAGGACGGTGGCCGCCTCCTTCGCGGTGCGGCCCTTGAGGTAGGTCTCGACGATGATCTCCCGGTGGGCGGGCGAGAGGTCGGCGAGCGCGTCGGCGACAGTCATCATCCGCAGCGCCCGGTCGATCTCGTCCTCGGCGGGCAGCTGTTCCAGGGCCGCCGCGTCCACCTCGCGCGGGCGGGCGCCGGCGCTGCGGTGGCCGTCGATCACGATCCGGCGGGCGACGGTGACCAGCCAGGGGCGCAGCGAGCCGGCCTTCGGGTCGAGCCGGTGGATGTTGCGCCAGGCCCGGACCAGGGTCTCCTGGACGACGTCCTCGGCGCGCTGCCGGTCCCCGGCGACCAGGTGGAGCACGAAGCCGAACAACGGACCGGCATGCTCGCGGTACAGGGCCCGCATCAACTCCTCGTCCGCGGCCCCCGACCCGTGTCCGGCGGGGTGCTCCTCGGTCACCACTTCATGGTTGCGCACCCGGGCCTCCCGGTCGAGGGCGGTGGTCAGTGGCGGTCGGTGGTGGTCAGTAGTGGGCCGTGACGGTCAGTGGTGGTCGGGCGGTCGTCGGTCAGTAGCCCGACGACGGCGGGGTGGGCGTCGGTGTGGGGGTGCTCGGTGCCGGGGTGGCGGGTGCCGGGGTGCCGCCCGGCATCGCCTTGCCGCCGGTCGGGGTCACCGCGAACCACTGGCCGGCCACGCCCTCGCCCTTGGTGTCGCCGGGCTTGGCGTCCGGCGAGTAGCGGTAGACCGGCCAGCCGTTGACGGTGACCTGCTTGGTGCCGTCGTCGCGGGTGAAGCTGCCGACCAGCTTGCTGTCGATGCCCTTGACCGTGACGTCGCCGTTGACGTGCTCGGGCGGCCAGAGGGTGGCGCAGTTACCGTTGCAGTACGAGTCCGAGGGGTTGCTCTGGTCCTGGTCGAAGCGGTAGAGCGTGAAGCCCGCACTGTCGGTGACGATGGTGCCGAGCTTGGGGTCGTCGGCGGTCCGGAGGGTCGCGGCGGCGGGGGCACTGGAGCTGCTCGACGGGCTCGGTGCGCTCGGTGCGCTCGACTTGCTCGATCCGGACGACCCGCAGCCGGCGACCAGGGCCGCCGCGGCGAGGCCGGAGGCGGCGAGCACGGCGGCCCGGCGGGTGCGGGGTGTGGTGCTGCGCATGGGGAGCCTCCCGCGTCGGTGAACGGACTGGACACCCCTCAGTACGGACGGTGGCCGCCCGGTGCTCAATCCCGGCCGGGCCCGGAATACCCCGGCGGGCATCACCGTTGTCCCGGGCGCATGATCCGTACCGGCACCTTCGGAAGGGAAGGATCCGCGAGATGAGCAACACGGTCGAGCTGACCAAGGAGAACTTCGACGACATCGTCCCCGGCCCGGAGGGCCAGGACTTCGTCCTGATCGACTTCTGGGCCGGGTGGTGCGGGCCGTGCCGGCAGTTCGCCCCGGTGTACGAGAAGGCCGCGGAACGCCACCCGGACCTCGTCTTCACCAAGGTCGACACCGAGGCCCAGCAGGAACTGGCCGCCGCGTTCGGCATCCAGTCGATCCCCACTCTGGCCATCATCCGCGAGGGCGTGCTGATCTTCTCCCAGGCCGGGGCGCTGCCGGAGACGGTGTTCGAGGACCTGATCGGCCAGGCCCGCGAGCTGGACATGACCGAGGTCAAGCGCAAGGTGGCGGAGGAGCAGGCGGCCGAGGGCCGGGCCTGAGCCCCGAACCGCGCCGGGAGCCCTCCCGGATCCGTACGGGGCCGGCACGCATGAGGCCCGGGGAGCCACAGCTCCCCGGGCCTCATGCGTGCCGGCAGTTCGGGGAGCGGTTCCCGGCGCGGCTCCCGACGCAGTCCCCGCAGGTCGAGCACGCGGCTGACCGGGTGTTCCGCCGGGGACGCTCCTCCCGGGCCGGGTGATCCTGGCGTGCTCCGTCCCGGTCCGCTCCTAGAGTCGCCGGTGACGGGGGTCCCCACCGCGGAAGGACGGTCCACCATGAGTACGTTCGTACTGGTTCCCGGATTCTGGCTCGGCGCCTGGGCCTGGGACGAGGTGGCCGCGCCGCTGCGCGCGGCCGGGCACCGGGTCCACCCGGTGAGCCTGCCCGGGCTCGCCGAACGGGCCGGTGAGCAGGGCGACTTCGGACTGGAGGAGCACATCGCGGACCTGGCCGACCTGCTGGTGCGCGAGGACCTGTGGGACGTGGTGCTGGTCGCGCACAGCGGCGCCTGCGCCCCGGTCGGCGGGGTCGCGGACCGGATGCCGGAGCGGATCCGGCGGGTGGTCTACCTGGACAGCGGGCCGATGGCGGACGGCGGTTCGGTGGACGACCTGTGGCAGCCCGACTTCCGGGCCGAGGCCGACGCCACCGCGGTCGACGGCCGGCTGCCGATGCCCGCCTGGGAGTACATGGCCGCCCACGGCTCCAGCACCGAGGGCCTGGACGGGGCCGCACTGGAACGGATCCGCGCCCGGCTCACCCCGCACCCGGTCGGGGCGTACCGGGACCGGCTCCGGCTGACCGGCGCCGGGGCCGCCCTGCCGCAGGCCCTGGTCACCTGCTCCTTCCCGCTCGACCGGGTGCGGGAGATGATCGCCTCCGGCCACCCGTGGTTCGTCGGGATGGACGGGCCGAACTGGGAACTGCGCGAACTTCCCACCGGGCACTGGCCGATGTTCTCCCGCCCGGCCGACACCGCCGCGCTGCTCGCGGAACTCGCAGCGATCTGATCACGGTTGGCGTGTTCGCCCGCGCTCCGGCCGGTCCGCGTCGCAGGATGGGGCGCACGCCGCACCCGGCCAGGGGCCGGGCGACCCACGAGACCACGGAGGACGG
This sequence comes from Kitasatospora sp. NPDC040550, assembly GCF_055594965.1. Classification (NCBI taxonomy): domain Bacteria; kingdom Bacillati; phylum Actinomycetota; class Actinomycetes; order Kitasatosporales; family Streptomycetaceae; genus Kitasatospora; species Kitasatospora sp. NPDC040550. Next base: position 28,375 of record NZ_JBVIWC010000003.1, read on the forward strand.
GACATGACCAGCAGCACCACCGGGGAGTACGACGTCATCGTCCTGGGCGCCGGGCCGACCGGCGAGAACGTGGCCGACCGGACCGTCGCCGCGGGCCTGAGCACCGTGATCGTGGAGGCCGAACTGGTCGGCGGCGAGTGCTCGTACTGGGCCTGCATGCCGAGCAAGGCGCTGCTGCGCCCGGCCGCCGCGCTGGACGACGCCCGCGCGGTGGGCGGCGCCCGGGAGGCGGTCGGCGACGGTCGGCTGGACGCGGCCGCGGTGCTGGCCCGGCGGGACTCCTTCACCTCGCACTGGAAGGACGACGGCCAGGTGCAGTGGCTGCGGGACACCGGCATCGAGCTGGTCCGCGGCCACGGCCGGCTGGCGGGCGTGCGGACGGTCACGGTGGAGGCGGAGGACGGCACCGAACGGGTGCTCACCGCCCGGCACGCCGTCGCCGTCTGCACCGGCAGCCGCCCGGTGCTGCCCGCCGCCGTGCCCGGGCTGGCCGAGGCGCACCCGTGGACCAACCGGGAGGCGACCGGCTCGCCGACCGTCCCCGGGCGGCTCGCGGTGGTCGGCGGCGGGGTGGTCGGCGTGGAGATGGCCACCGCCTGGCGGGCGCTCGGCTCCGAGGTGGTGCTGCTGGTGCGTGGCGACGCGCTGCTGCCGCGGATGGAGCCCTTCGCGGGCGAGCTGGTGGCCGAGGGGCTGCGGGAGGCCGGCGTGGACCTCCGCTTCGGCACCGAGGTGACGGCGCTGGAGCGGGCCGACGCCACCGGGCCGGCGGTGCTGACGCTCTCCGGCGGCGAGCGGCTGACCGTCGACGAGGTGCTGTACGCCACCGGCCGGGCCCCGCGCACCGCCGACATCGGGCTGGAGCAGGTCGGGCTGCGGCCGGGCACCTGGCTGGACGTGGACGACAGCTGCACGGTGCTGGGCGTGGACGGCGAGTGGCTGTACGCCGCCGGGGACGTCAACCACCGGGCGCTGCTCACCCACCAGGGCAAGTACCAGGCCCGGATCACCGGTGCGGCGATCGCCGCCCGGGCCGAGGGGCGCGCACTGGACACCTCGCGCTGGGGCGCGCACTCCGCGTCCGCCGACCTCGCCGGAGCACCGCAGGTGGTGTTCACCCGACCCGAGGTCGCGGCCGTCGGCCTGACCCTGGCCGAGGCCGAGCGGCTCGGACTGCGGGTCAAGGCCGTCGACCACGAGATCGGCAACGTCGCCGGGGCCTCGCTCTACGCCGACGACTACCGCGGCCGTGCCCGGGTGGTCTTCGACCTGGACCGGCAGGTGATCATCGGCGCCTGCCTGGTCGGCCCGGCCGTCGCCGAACTGCTGCACTCGGCGACCGTCGCGGTGGTCGGCGAGGTGCCGGTCGACCGGCTCTGGCACGCCGTCCCCGCCTACCCGACGATCAGCGAGGTGTGGCTGCGGCTGCTGGAGGGCTGCCGGGGGTGACCCCCTCCCCCGGGTACCCCTCCCGCTCCGGGGGCTCCGGGGGCTCCGGGGGCGCGGCGCGGCGAGATGTGACCGCCGGTGGACGGCGGGACACTGGGCGGTGGGGCCGCGTCCGCCGCGCCCCGGGGGCCGTTCCGGGGGGGCCGCTCGCGAATCAGGTGGTGTGAGGCATGACCGAGGTGCTGTTGGCCGTCGGAACCGAGAAGGGCCTCTTTCTCGGCCGCAGCCGCGACCGGCTGGACTGGGAGTTCAGCGGGCCGCACTTCCCGATGAACGCGATCTACTCCGTCTCGATCGACCGCCGCGGGGGCCGCACCAGACTGCTGGTCGGCGCCGACAGCAGCCACTGGGGGCCCTCGGTGTGGCGCTCCGACGACCTCGGCGCCCACTGGCACGAGCCGAGCCGGCCGGCGATCCGCTTCCCCGGGTCCACCGGCGCCTCGCTCACCCGGGTCTGGCAGCTCCAGCCCGCCGGAGCGGAGGCCCCCGGGGTGGTGTACGCGGGCACCGAACCCGCCGCACTGTTCCGCTCCACCGACGGGGGCGAGAGCTTCACCCTGGTCGAACCGCTCTGGAACCACCCCCAGCGGTCCGAGTGGGGCGCCGGCTACGGCGGCCAGGGCCTGCACACCGTCCTCACCGACCCGCGCGACCCGCAGCGGCTGCTGGTCGCGGTCTCCAGCGGCGGCGTCTACCGCAGCAAGGACGGCGGCGACAGCTGGGAGCCCTCCAACACCGGCCTGCGCGCCGAGTTCTTCCCGGAGGAGCGCCAGTACCCCGAGTTCGGCCAGTGCGTGCACAAGATCGCCGCCGACCCGGTCCACCCCGACCGGCTCTACCTGCAGAACCACGGCGGGGTCTACCGCAGCGACGACTGGGGCGGGAGCTGGCGCTCCATCGCGGACGGCCTGCCCGCCGAGTTCGGCTTCGCGGTCGCCGCCCACCCGCGCCGCGGCGACACCGCCTACCTCTTCCCGCTCGGCGGCTCGGACGACCGGATCCCGCCGGGCCGCCGCTGCCGGGTCTTCCGCACCACCGACGGCGGCACCAGCTGGCAGCAGTTGGCCGCCGGCCTCCCCGGCGAGGACCACTACGGCATCGTGCTGCGCGACGCCCTGCGCACCGACGACGCCGACCCGGCCGGGATCTACTTCGGCAACCGGACCGGCGACGTGTACGGCAGCCGCGACGAGGGCGAGACCTGGTCGCTGCTGGTCTCCCACCTGCCGGACGTGCTCTGCGTCCGGGCGGCGGCGGTGGGCTGAGCCCCGCCTGGCGGCGGGATCCGCCGGTCGAAAACCGGTTGCCGGGACGCCCCGGTTCTGGTGAGCATGGGCCGCCGACGAACGATCTCGTGACGCTCGTGACTCTCGTGAATGGGGTGGGGCCATGCCCGATGCGGACTGGGTGATCAGGCACGACGGCGCCGGAACGCCGGTGCTGCGGTACCAGCAGGGCGAACGGGAGGGACGCCCCTGGGCCGACCTGCTGGAGGTGCTGGACGACTCGGCGGACGCCGTGGCGTACATCCGCGCCGAACTGGCGGGCTGGGTCGTCTCCGGCAGCCCCGAGCTCGGGCAGCGGCTGCTCGCGCAGGGGGCGACGGCCCTGCGCCACGCCCACACCCTCCGACGGGACCTGCGCGCCGATCCCCCGCCCGCCGACTGGGCCGGGGCGCCGCTGCGCGAGGGGCTGCGGGCGGTGCCCTGCGACCGCGCGCCCGAGGAGCTGCTGGAGCCGTGGCGGGCCGCCTTCGACCCGGCGCACGTGGACCACTTCCCCGGGGACGACGCCCGGGCCCTGGCCGAGCGGATCGGCCCGCTGCTGGCCGGGAAGGCCATCGGCCCGGTGCTGCCGTCCAGCCTGCTCGCCGTGGACGCCGAGGACCGGGTGGTCGGCGCCGCCGTGCTGACCGACCGTGACGGCCTGCCCTGGGTCGCGGAGGTCTTCCGCCACCCGCGGCGCGGCTACCGCGGCCTCGGCGCCGACCTGCTCCGCCGGGCGGTCGCGGACGCCGCCGGGCGCGGGCTGGCCGACGTGCACCTGGTGGTCTCCGAGGGCAACCCGGCCCGCCGGGTCTACGAGGCCCTGGGCTTCGAGCTGCGGGAGACCTCGCTGACCGTGATCGTGCCGGACGCCGCCTGAGTCCTCCGCCCCGGGGCTCAGCGGCTCCGGACCTCAGGACCTCAGGGGCCCCGGGCGCCGGTGCTCAGGGCCGGGCGAGCTCCAGGACGGCGATCCCGCCGAGGACGGTGAACGCGGCGGTCAGCCGCAGCCGTCCGAGGCGCTCGCGGAACACCACGGTGGCGATCAGCGCGGCGATCACAATGCTGGTCTCGCGCAGCGCCGCGATCGTCGCCAGGTTGCCCCGGGACTGCGCCCAGACCACCAGGCCGTACGCCGTCAGCGAGAGCACCCCGCCGAGGACCCCGACCGGCAGCACCCCGCGCATCCCGGTGAACAGGGTGCTGCCGCGCCGGGCCCAGGCCACCGCGACGAGCGCCGGCCCCTGGAGCAGGAACAGCCAGGCCACATACCCGCCGACGGTCCCCGCGTGCCGGACGCCGCTGCCGTCCAGCACCGTGTACCCGGCGATCATCGCCCCGGTGCCGGCGGCGGCCGCGAGAGCGGGCAGCTGCGCCCGCCCGGGTATGCCCTGGGCGAAGGCCAGCCCGATCAGCCCGCAGGAGATCACCGCCACTCCCGCCAGCTCGCCCACCCCCAGGTGCTGGCCGAGCACCGTGACCGACAGCAGGGCGACCAGCAGCGGCGCCGAACCGCGGGCGATCGGGTACATCTGCCCGAAGTCGCCCAACTGGTAGGCCCGCAGCAGCAGGACCGTCGAGACCGTCTGGACCACCGTGGAGGCCAGCAGGTACGGCCAGGCGGCGGCCGCCGGCAGCGGGCTGACCGCGACCAGCACCACCGCGCAGGCGGTGTACGTCAGGTTGATCAGCGCGAAGCCGGCCATCTTGTCCGGGATCCGGTGCGCCAGCCCGTTCCACACGGCGTGCAGCACGGCGGCCGTGAGCACGGTCAGCGGCACGGCCGATCCGAATTCCGACATGGCGAAGCTCCCCTCCCGTCAGCCTGCCGGATTTCCGACGGGCCTGGAACTGAATTCCACGCTACCCTAGAAGCATGGAAGAACGTTCCGAATTTTTCACGCCCCTGGAATCCCAGCTGGCCGCGCAGATCCGGGCCAGGCTGGGCGAGCTGCGCGGCACCGAGGCGAGGGTGGCCCAGGTGGTGCTGGACCGGGGCGCCGAGCTGGTGCACCTGAGCGTCAGCGACGTGGCGGCGCTGGCCGGGACGGCGCCCTCCTCGGTGGTCCGGGCCTGCCAGCGGCTCGGCTTCCGCGGCTTCCAGGAGTTGAAGATCGCCGCCGCCCTGCACGCCCCGACCGCCCCCGCCGCGGAACCGGCCGCGGACACCGCCGACCCCGCCGCCCGGGCCCTCGCCGACACCCTGCGCGCCGCCCGGGCGGCCCTGGAAGGCGTCACCGCCACGCTCGGCCCGGATGACCTGCGGGCCGCCGCCGACCTGCTGGACGACGCCCCCCGGGTGCTGGTGATCGGCACCGGGCTGTCCGGCGCCGTGGCCCTGGACATCGCCTACCGGCTGCGGGCGCTCGGCCTGGTGGTGGACGCCCCGGCCGACTCGATGACCGCCCAGCTGGTCGCCGCCGGACTGCCACCGGGCGCCGTCTGCCTGGCCGTCAGCCACACCGGCGCCACCCACAGCGTGGTGGCCGCCGCCCGGGCCGCCCGGGCGTCCGGGGCCGAGGTACTGGCGCTCACCAGCTACGCCCGCTCGCCGCTCACCGAGACGGCGACCCGCGTCCTGGTCGCGGGCGGACAGGACCTGGTCTTCGGCCTGGAGACCACGGCCAGCCGACTGGCCCACCTGGCCGCCGTGGACGCGCTCGCCCAGACCCTGCTGGCGCTGCGCGGGCCGCGCGCGGAGCAGACCCTGCGGCTCGCCGCCGACGTCTGCGCGGACTACGTGTACTGAGCCGGGCCCCTGCTCGCCGGGCCCTGCACGACCCGGCGGGGCGCTACGTGACCCGGCGGGCCCCGCGTGCCCCGGAGGGCGCTACGTGACCGGCCGGTGGGCGCCCTCGATCCGGGCGCCGCGCACCACGACCATGGTCAGGCCCACCGCCACCAGCAGCTCCGCCCAGAAGAACGCCGCGTAGTCCAGCAGCGAGCCGATCGGCGGGCTGCCGGGCGCGGCGTTGCGCATGCCGACCAGGGCGAACAGGGTGGCCGCCATCCAGCTCAGGGCCGGCCAGACGATCCCGCGCCGCTGCCGGACGATCAGCCAGGCCGCCACCAGGACGGACAGTGCCAGCGCCCACATCGCCGCCATCATGAACCAGGCCAGGATGTAGGTGCTGCGCGAGCGGCTGATCCGCTCGGTGACGGCGATGCCGAGGCCGTCGGTGTCCCGCTCCCCCTGGGTGAAGGCGAAGAACGGGTCGGCCTCCTGGATCCCGATCGTCACCGGGACGGGCCGCCCTCCGACGGTGGCCCGAAAGCCGACCTGCGCGCGGTAGCCGTCGAAGGGGTAGTCGGTGACCCGTCCCTCCAACAGGCCGAACGACACCGGGTTGGAGGGGATCGGCTGGCCGGCCGGGTACCTGAGCACGGTCTGCTCCAGCGAGGTGGTCTCCAGCGTCACGTCCTGCGCCGGGATCTGCTGGATACCGGACGTCCCCAGGGCGCCGTGCGGCACCACCAGGATCTTGGCGGCGACCGTCTGGGCGGCCGCGTCGACCCGCTGGAGCACCACATCGACCTCCAGGAAGTCCGCCGGGTGGTCGACGCCCACCTCCTGGGCCCGACCCCGGGTGGAGCGCTCGTCGGAGTAGAGCAGCAGGCCGGCGGCCACGAACAGCACGATCGTCACCAGCACGGCGTACGCCCGCCAGGGTCGGACCTTCGGACGGGTGGCGCTCGTGGCGCGCACCCGGGCGTCGATGCGCACCTTGGGCCGGGCGGTCGGACGCAGGGGCCGGACGGCCCGGCGGTGCGGCGGCGTGCTCATCGACCTGCTCCCACGGTCGGCGGCGGCGGCACCTGCTGCCGCCCGTCCCGCCAGCGTCGGCACGCTACCACCGGGGCGGGCCGATCGGGGCTTCCCCCGGACGCGGAAAACACGCTGGTCGGAGGCGCTGTGTAGGCTCATCGGTCATGGCGAGGGTGACACGGGACGATGTGGCGCGGGTGGCGGGGACGTCCACAGCGGTCGTGAGTTATGTGATCAACGACGGGCCGAGGCCGGTGGCGCCGGCCACCCGGGCCCGGGTGCTCGCGGCGGTGGAGGAGCTCGGCTACCGGCCCAACCGGGTCGCCCAGGCGATGGCCCGGCGCCGGACCGACCTGCTCGGGATGGTCGTGCCGGACGCCCGCCAGCCCTTCTTCGCCGGGCTCGCCCACGCCGTGGAGCAGGCCGCCACCGAACACGGCCGACTGCTGCTGATCGGCAACTCCGACTACGCCGACGAGCGCGAGGCGCACTACATCCGGGCCTTCCTGGGGATGCAGGTGGACGGGCTGATCCTGGTCACCCAGGACCCGGCCGCCCCCGGGCTGACCGGCTTCGACTCGGCCGACGGCACCCCGGTAGTGCTGCTGCACCACCGCACCGAGAGCGTCGACGGCGTGGCCGTGGTGGCGGACGACGAGGGCGGCGCCCGCGAGGTGGTCCGCCACCTGCTCGGCCACGGCCACCGCGAGGTGCACTGCTTCGGCGGCACCCTGGCGCTCAGCCCGCTCGACCCGGTCACCGGGCGGACGGCCGGCTGGGCCGAGGCCCTGGCCGAGGCCGGGCTGTCCACCGACGGCCGGCTCACCCCGGCGCCCTTCGACCGGGTCCGGGCGCACGCCGAGGCGCTCACCCTGCTGAGCCGGCCCGACCGGCCGTCCGCCGTGTTCTGCGCGACGGACGACCAGGCGATCGGTCTGCTGCGGGCCGCCGACGACCTGGGCATCCGGGTGCCCGAGGAGCTCGCGGTGGCCGGGTTCGACGACATCGCCGAGGCGGTGATCGCCGGACCGGCGCTGACCACCGTCACCACCGCGCAGGACGAGATGGCCCGGGCCGCGGTGGACCTGGTGCTCGGCGGGGCGGAGCGCCGCGCCGCCGGGGCCCGGACCTTCCCGGCCCGGCTGGTGGTGCGGCGCTCCTGCGGCTGCCCGGCCGGCTCCCCGACCGGGACACCGACCGCCGGCCCGGCCGACACCCCTGGCAACGGCCCTGGGCAGTGGGTCAGTTGAGCTGGAAGGTGGCCTCGACCGGGTAGTGGTCGCTGGGCGCGTCGGTGTCCGGCTGCCCCGGCACCCAGCCGGCCTGCGGGTCGAAGTCGACCTTCACGTCGGACATCGAGCTCGGCACCGGGCGGCCCGGGGCGTTGAGGTAGCCGATGTAGTCCAGGTCGTCCCGGTAGTCGGTCGGGAAGGTCTCCACGCCCGCCATGTACTGGCACCAGGCGGAGACCGGGCAGTCCATGGTGGTGCGGGCCTGGTTCGGGTCGGTGGCCGGGGTGCCGAGCACGCCGTTCACCGCGTTCTGGGCGTTGGCGTAGTCGCCGCGGGCCTGGCCGTGGAAGTACTCGACGTTGAGGTCGCCGCCGATCAGCACCGGCGCGCCGCTGCCCACGATGCCGTCGACCCAGGCGCGGATCTCGGCGAGCTGGCCGAGCCGGGTGGACTGGGTGGTGTCGGTGGAGGTGTCGGCCTCGTCCGCCTGGAGGTGGGTGCCGACCACCCACGCGGTGCTGCCGTTCTTCTTCACCTGCACCAGCGCCGCGCCCTTGTTGGCGTGGTAGTCCCAGGTGCCGTAGGTGGAGTTGCCGAACACGTGGGCGTACTGGGCGGTGATCGGGTACTTGGAGAGGATCATCGTGCCGCCGTTGATGACGAACCACGAGCTGGAGCAGTTGCCGCTGACGCCCGTCCAGCCGCCGCCGGAGCAGGTCCCGCCGACCACCGGGGTGCGGTACGGGTAGAGGTCGGCGAGCTTGGCGTTGATGTCGGCGGTCGAGCTGTTGTTGAACTGCTCGTCCAGGACGACCACGTCGGCGTTGTGCTGCCGGACGATCTGCTCGATCACCGGGGTGCGGCGGGCGGCCTGCTCGTTCTGGGTGCTGTCGACGATCGCGGTGCCGAGGTCGACGTTGAAGGCGAGGACGGACAGCGTGGTGGGGCTCGCCGCGGTGGTCGCGGAGGCGCTCGGGGCGGTGCCGCCGAGCAGCAGTGCGGCGGCGGCCGCCGAGGTGAGGGCGGTGGCCGTGCGACGCGAGAGCATGGGCGTTCTCCTGGGGTCCGTCAACCGGTGGGGTCCGGACGGGCCGGGGTGACCGGCCGCCGGTGATTGGCGGGGGAACGCTAGCTACTGATCGGTACGTCGGGAAGAACGCCAGGCGATCAGTTGCGATCGCTCCTGTGGCGGCGAGGTGTCTGTACAGCTCAGGGCGGTCGGCTGACAAGATGTCTGTACACCCTGGCATCCGCCGCCGGGCGGCCGGTGAACGGCCGTCAGCCGTCCGACAGTTCGTCCGCGAGCAGGTCCATCAGCAGGTTGTCGTGCCAGGTGCCGTCCGAGCCGCGCTCGTACTGGCGCATGGTGCCGACCGGGCGGAAGCCGACCTTGGCGTAGCAGCGGATGGCGGCCAGGTTGTCTGCGGCCGGGTCGATCACCAGCCGGTGGTAGTGGTGGTCCTGCACCAGGTGCCGGGCCATGGTGCGCACGGCGTCCGTCCCCAGGCCCAGGCCGTGCACCGAGGGGTCGAGGAAGATGTCCATCCCGGCGTGCCGGTACTCGTCGTCGTTCTCGGCGTACCACTGCACGGCGCCCACCACCCGGCCGCCCACGTCGATCGCGAAGGTCTCGGTCTCGGGCGCCTCCAAGTCCCGTGCGACCTCGTCGACCAGGTCGTCACCGCCCCGCCAGCGGGCGAACACCTCGGGCGTGCTGCGGATCGCCACCAGCGCCGGGATGTCGTCGGCGGTGGCCGGGCGGAGGGTGACCAGGGTGCCGTGCAGAATCGTCCCCATATGGGGCATGTTGGCACGGAAAGCCGCCCCTGGCCAGCGGTTTTCCAGGGGCCTCGCCCGGCACCTCGACCGGGGCCGGGCCGGGCTGTGGGCCGGTCCGCGGGCCGGGCTGCGGGCCGGTCCGCGGGCCGGTCCGCGGGCGGGTTGCGACGGCGGCAGGCCGGGGCGGTCAGTCCGCGGCGGGCCGCTCCTGGTCGCCGAGCGGGCCCAGCCAGACGGCGGTGACGGCGCTGACGTAGCGGGCCCCGCAGTGGTCGTCCGGGACGACCAGCTGCGGGCCGTCCGCGTCCAGCGGGGCGCCGTCCATGCTGGTGGCGAGCAGGATCCGGCGGCCGCCGAAGTCCGGGTCGATCTCGGCCCAGGAGACCACCGCCCGGTGGCCGTCCGCGCCGACCACGTTGAGCAGGAAGCGCAGCCGCTGCTTGCGGCCGGAGAAGTCGATCCGGGGCCGGGCGGCGAGCAGGACGTCCAGCAGGGCCGGGCCCTCGTAGCCGTGCCGCTGCTCGCCCTCGGCCAGGCAGTCGAAGCTGACCTCGACCCGGTGCGCGGGGAGGGTGCGCAGTTGCTCGACGGTCAGCTCGACCGGCTCGTCGAGGTGGCCGTGCAGCCGGACGGTGGGTGGTGCCGGGGTCACGCCGGGGCCGGCCTGGGTCATGGCGCTCCTTCCTCCCGGGCCGCGCCACTGCGGCCCGGGAGGAGGACTACCCGAGGGGCAGCTCCGACATTCGCGATTGCGGTGCTGAATGCCCTCATTCAGCGGCAGCTGAGATGACTTGGCGGCGGTTCAGCTCGCAGGTGCGAGACCGGTCGCGGTGCACGCCGGAGGAGAAGGCCCGGTGCGCCCCGCACACCGATTGAAGCAACCCGGCAATCGGGCGGACCACTGGTTCCGCACACCGGTCACGGGGGCCTCCACTGGATGATCCGACAAGAAGATTCACGGTGGTTCTGCTGGCATTTACGATGCCCATGCGTCGACAGCCCTCTCATCTGCGAGAGGAAGCGACGCGGCGCACCAGAGCGACACCCGGGCGAGAGCGAGCGAAAGATGATCGTCGGCGACCTGCTGCACCTCTACGACCTGTCCATCCGACTGGCCTGGGGCACCCCCGACCTGCTCGACCGCCCGGTCACCGGCGTCAGCTCCACCGACCTCCAGGACCCGGCCCGCTACCTCCAGCCCGGCGAACTCGTGCTCACCGGCCTGGTCTGGTGGCAGCCCGCCGACGCCTCCGGCGCGCTGCGCTTCGCCACCGCGCTGCGCAGCGCCGGCGTGGCCGCCCTGCTGGCCGGCGAGGGCACCCACGGCAGCATCCCGGACGGCCTGGCCGAGGCCTGCCGCACCCATGCCATCCCGCTGCTCGCGGTGCCCGCCGGCGTGAGCTTCCGGGCCGTCACCGACCGGGTCTACCTGCGGCTCTGGGGCGACCTGCGGGCCGGGGCGCAGGACACCGCGGCGATCCCGGAGACCGTCCGGAGCGAACTGCTCGACCTGGTCCGCACCGAGGCCGCGCCCGGGCAGGTGCTGGCCCACGCGGTCGGCCGGCTCGGGCTGCCCGAGTGCTCGATCACCACCGCCGGCGGCCGCCCGGTGGCCGGGCCGCCCCAGCCCGCACCGGCCACCGGTCGCGGCGGGCCCGGGCTGCCGGTCGGCCCGCAGGACGGCTCCCCCTTCGACGGCTGGCGGCTGCGCGCCCACCCGCACACCCCCGCCGTGGAACCGGCGCTCCAGGGCCTCGCCGAACTGCTCGCCCCGCTCGCCGCCCGCGCCCGGGCCGCGGCGGGCACCCGGCGGCGGGCCGCCGGACGGCTGCTGGAGGCGCTGGCCGACGACGCCGGCCTCGCCGAACCGCTCGCCGCCTGCGGGCTGGCCGAGAGCGGCCCGCTGGTGGCGGTCAGCGCGCGGATCGAGCCCGGCCGGGCCGGCGACGAGGCCCCGGCCGACTGGGCGGCGCACGCGCTGGCCGAGGCGCTGCACCCGCTGGACGCCCCGTACGCGGCGGGCACCGACCGCACCGGGCTCACCTCGGCGCTGGTGGCCGCACCCGCCGAGCGGGTCGCCGAACGGCTGCGCCGGGCCCGGCCCGCCCTCCAGGCCCGGCTGACCGGCCGGCGCACCCTGCGGATCGGCGTCGGCCCGGCCGCCCCGGCCACCCCCCAGGCGCTGCGGGCGGCCCTGGTGCAGGCCCGGTACGTCCTGGCGGGCGCCGCCGGCCCGATCGGCAGCACCGCCGAACTGGACTCCCTGGACGGGCTGTTGCGGGGCATCCCGCCCGAGGTGACGACCGCCTTCCACGCCCGGCTGCTGGCCCCGCTGACCGCCCACGACGCCGAGAACGGCGTCTCGCTGCTCGGCACCCTGGCGGTGTTCCTGGACCACGACGGCTCCTGGGCGCGGACGGCCGAGCAGCTCCACATCCACGTCAACACCGTCCACTACCGGATCCGCCGGATCGAGGAGCTGACCGGCCGCAACCTCGCCCGGCTCCGCGACCGGACCGACCTGCGGGCGGCACTGCTGTGCGCACCGGGGGCGGCGGGGCACTGAGACCGGCGGACCGCACCCGGGGAACCGGCGGAAAACTCTTCGAAGTTCTTCCCGACGGATGTCGATCCGGCGCCGGCCCGATCGACGCAGGGGTGAGCGGCGGGGAACGGCCCCGCCCGCACGACCGAGGAGTCACCATGCCGCGCTACCTGACGCTGGTCCGGATCGACGAGAACGCCCGGGGCGGCTGGGACCCCGACCCGGGGTTCGAGCAGCGGATGGGGGCGCTGTTCGAGGAGATCACCAGGGCCGGGGTGATGCTGGAGACCGCCGGGCTGACCCCGACCGACCAGGGCACCCGGGTGAGCTGGACCGACGGGAGGATCGGCTACACCGACGGGCCGTTCACCGAGACCAAGGAGGTCGTCGGCGGCTACGCGATCCTGCAGTGCAAGGACAAGGCGGAGGCGCTGGAGTGGACCCGCCGCTTCCTGCAGACCCACCCGGCGCACTGGCAGGTCGAGGCGGAGGTCCGGCAGATCGAGGAGATGCCGCAGCCCCCGCGGTAAGGGCCTCGGCGGGTGAGGATCGTGGCGTTCGTTGCCTCCCGCCGCGTCGGCTGCTCTGATGGGTGGCCGTGACGGAGAGGGAGGCGACGGCGGTCGTCGAGGCGGCGTTCCGGATCGAGTCCGCGCGGATCATCGCCGCGGCCGCGCGGATCGTCCGGGATGTCGGCCTGGCCGAGGAGTTGGCGCAGGACGCGCTGGTGGCCGCGCTGGAGCAGTGGCCGCGCGACGGCGTGCCGGACAACCCGGGCGCCTGGCTGACGGCCACCGCCAAGCGGCGGGCGGTCGACCTGGTGCGCCGCCGGGAGGTCTACGCCCGCAAGCTCGCCGAGGTGGGGCGGTCGTCGGAGGACGTGTCGGAGCCGGTGGAGCCGTCCGGCCCGGACGACATCGACGACGACCTGCTGCGGCTGATCTTCACCGCCTGCCACCCGGTGCTGTCGGCGCAGGCGCGGATCGCGCTCACCCTGCGGCTGCTGGGCGGGCTGACCACCCCGGAGATCGCCCGCGCCTTCCTGGTGCCGGAGGCGACGGTGGCCCAGCGGATCGTCCGGGCGAAGCGGACGCTGGCGAAGGCGGGCGTGCCGTTCGAGGTGCCGTACGGCGAGGACCGGGCGCAGCGGCTGTCCTCGGTGCTGGAGGTCGTCTACCTGATCTTCAACGAGGGCTACTCGGCCACCGCCGGGGACGACCTGCTGCGCCCGCAGCTGTGCGAGGACGCCCTGCGGCTGGCCCGGGTGCTGGCCGCGCTGGTGCCCGGGGAGCCGGAGGCGCACGGGCTGGCCGCGCTGCTGGAGTTCCAGGCCTCCCGGACGGCCGCCCGCACCGGGCCGGACGGGCGGCCGGTGCTGCTGGCCGAGCAGAACCGGGCGCGCTGGGACGGGCTGCTGATCCGGCGCGGCTTCGAGGCGTTCGGGCGGGCGGGCGGCGGGCCGTACTCGGTGCAGGCCGCGATCGCCGCCTGCCACGCCAGGGCGCGGCGGTACGAGGACACCGACTGGGCGACGATCGCCGCGCTGTACGAGCGGCTGCTGGTGCTGACGCCCTCGCCGGTGGTGGCGCTGAACCGGGCGGTGGCCGTCTCGATGGCCCGGGGCCCGGCCGCCGCCCTGGAGTTGGTGGACGCGCTGGCGGCGGAGCCGGCACTGCGCGACTACCACCTGCTGCCGAGCGTGCGGGGCGACCTGCTGGCCCGGCTGGGGCGGAAGGCCGAGGCCCGGGCGGAGTTCGGGCGGGCGGCGGGGCTGGCCCGCAACGAGCGGGAGCGGGAGCTGCTGCGGGAGCGGGCGGCCGCACTCGGGGGTGGCTAGGGGGTGTCGTCCTGGCGCAGGCGGGCACTGACCGCGCCCAGGCCCTCGGCGAGGACGGCGAGCTGCTCGCGGGTGAGCACGTCGATCAGCAGCTCGCGCACCAGGGCGACGTGGCCGGGGGCGGCCTGGCGGAGCGTCTCCCGCCCCTGGTCGGTGAGTTCGGCGATGACGCCGCGCACGTCGCTGGGGCAGGAGCGGCGGCCGACCAGGCCCATCCGCTCCAGCTGGGTGACCTGGTAGGTCAGGCCGCTCTTGGAGGTGACCAGCTTGTCGGCGAGTTCGGTCATCCGCAGCGCGTCGCCGGGGGCGGCGGACAGGTGCACCAGGATCTCGTACTGCTGGTGTGAGAGGCCGGAGTCGTCCTTGAGCTGGCGCTCCAGCCGCCGGTTGAGCAGGTTGCTCGCGACGACGAAGCCCCGCCAGGCGGCCATCTCGTCCTGGTCGAGCCAGCGGGGTTCGTTCAGTGAGGACATGGGCTGAAGCCTACTCCTGTTGTTCAAATTCGAACGAAGGTGTACCGTCCCGGAGTAGAGGTTCAAATTTGAACTACCCACTCGTCCCCTTGAGGAGGACGCCTTGAGCACCGCGGCCCCCGAGCGCATGCCCGCCCTGTACCTCTCGCACGGCGCGCCGCCGCTCGCCGACGACCCGATCTGGCCGGGCCAGCTGGCCGCCTGGTCCGCCGACCTGCCCCGGCCCAAGGCCGTCCTGATGGTCTCCGCCCACTGGGAGGAGGCCCCGCTGGCCGTCGGCGCCGTCACCACCGTCCCGCTGGTCTACGACTTCTGGGGCTTCCCCGAGCACTACTACGCCGTCCGGTACGCCGCCCCCGGCGCGCCCGAGCTGGCCGAGCGCGTGCGCAAGCTGCTGCGCGCCCCCGGCACGCCCGTCCAGGACATCCCCGACCGCGGGCTCGACCACGGTGCGTACGTGCCGCTGGTGGAGATGTTCCCGGAGGCCGACGTCCCGGTGCTGCAGATCTCCCTGCCCACCCTGGACCCGCAGCGGCTGCTGGAGATCGGCCGCCGGCTCGCCCCGCTGCGCGACGAGGGCGTACTGATCATCGGCAGCGGCTTCTTCACCCACAACCTGCGGGCGCTCAGCAGCGACGGCCGGATCAGCTCGGTGATGGCCGAGTTCGACGACTGGGGCAGGCGCGCCCTGGACGCCCAGGACCTGGACGCACTGCTCGACTTCGCGCACAAGGCCCCGGCCGGGCGACTCGCCCACCCCCGCACCGAGCACTTCGCGCCGCTGTTCGTGACCCTCGGCGCCGGCGAGGCCGACCTCGGCAGCCAGCGCAGCGTGATCGACGGGTTCTGGATGGGGCTGGCCAAGCGGTCGATCCAGCTGGGCTGAACGGGTGAGCCCGGCCCGCTACAGCGAGCAGCAGGTGAAGCGCTCGCCGATGTGCTCGGGCTGCTCGATCTCGTCCACCAGGGCGACCGCGTAGTCCGGCACCGAGATCCGGCTGTGCCCCTCGGTGTCGGTGAGCAGCTGCTCCAGGCCCGTCCGGTAGCGGCCGCTCCGCTCCCCCGGCCCGATCTCGGCGGCCGGGCTGAGCACCGTCCAGCGGACGTCGGAGACGGTCCGGTAGTAGTCCAGCGCCTCGCCGTGGGCGTGCATGATCTGCAGGATCGGCTCCGGCAGCCCCGGGGTGTCCCAGACCCGCACGCCCGGGGCGGTCTCCAGGCTGCCCGCACCGCCCACCGCGATCAGCCGGGTCGCGGCGCCGTCGGCGAGCGCCCGCAGGCCCTCGACCAGGGAACGGGCGGCGGGCTCGATCAACGCCAGGTGGCCCGGGCCGTCGCCGCCGCCGACGGCGCTCACCAGGACGTCGCGGCCGGCCGCCACCCGGGCCACGTCGGCCGGGTCCAGCACGTCGCCGCGCTCCACCAGGGCGGCCGCGCCCCGGTAGCGGTCCGGGTCGCGGACCACGGCGGTGACCTCGTGCCCGCGGGCCGCCGCCTCCGCGACGACGGCGCTGCCGATGCTGCCGTTGGCGCCGATCACGGCGATTCTGGCCATGGGGTACCTGCCCGGTGCTCGGAGGGTGGCCTCGCTTGTCACTGGCCTCAGACAGGTCGATTATCGGACGGAACTGCGAACGGCCGCCCGCGCAGGTCCCGGGGGAACGGACCTCGGCGGGCGGCCGTGCTGCGGGGCGCGCGGTGGGACTCAGGGCCCGGGTGGGTTCAGCGGCCCCGGTGGGTTCAGGACGCGCCGGTGGGACTCAGGGGCCCCGGTGGGTTCAGCGGCCCCGGTGGGTTCAGGACGCGCCGGTGGCGATGCGCTCGGCCTGGCTGCGCTCGACGCACAGCTCGTTGCCCTCCGGGTCCGCCATGGTGACCCAGCCGGTGCCGTCCGGGCGGCGCTGGTCCGACACCACCGTGGCGCCCAGGGCGAGCAGGCGCTCGACCTCCTCGTCACGGCTGCGGTCCTGCGGCTGGAGGTCCAGGTGGACCCGGTTCTTCACCGTCTTGCCCTCGGGCACCTGGATGAACAGCAGCGAGGCACCGGCGGAGTTCACCACCGCCTCCGGGTCACCCGGGTTGTCGTCCTCGGCGACGGTGCCGTCCAGCACCTTCGCCCAGAAGTCCGCGAGGGCGAACGGGTCCGCGCAGTCGATCGTCACATGACGTACCAGAGAAGCCATGCGCTCACTCTGACCGGTGCCGTTCGGTCGTGTCCAGCCTTTTCCGGGAGTGCCGGTGACCGTCCAACGGATACGGCGGGAAGGCCGGGACGATCTCCGTGAACGCGTAGCCGCTCTTCTCCGCGACCCGGCAGGAGGCGTCGTTGTCCCCCTCGTGCAGCAGGTCGATCCGGAGCAGGCCGTCCCCGGCGAAGGCCTCGAAGGCCTCGAAGGCCCAGAGGGTGAGCGCCTCCACCGCGCGCGGGGCGACGCCCCGGCCGCGCGCCGCGGCCACCGTCCAGTAGCCGACCTCGGCCCGCTCCCCGCCCGGGGCACCGCGCTTGAGCACTACGTTGCCGACCAGCCCGCCGTCCTCGACCACGGCGAAGGCGTACCGGGTGCCGTTCGCCCGGCCCTCGCGCTGCACGGCCAGCCAGTGCGCGGCCCGCTCCGGGTCGTCCGGCCAGGTCCGGCTGAACCGGCGCAGCGTCCCGTCCCGGTAGGCCTCGATCAGGGCCGGTGCGTCGGCGTCCTCGAAGGGGCGCAGCAGCAGGCCGTCCGCCGTCGGGAAGGTGGTCAGCGCCCGGTCGGGTCGGTGGTGGCTCATGGGTGCTCTCCCCGTGGGTTCGGAACCGCGTCGCGATCTTCCTGACGGACGAACAGCCGGTGCTCGGCGGTTGCGGCTTGACCCTGACGCTGGCGGCAGGGTCGGAGACTTCCCCCATGAGCGAAGCGAACGAAGCAGCCGGAGCGGATCGGGTCGTGGTGGTCACCGGGGCCGGGACGGGGATCGGGCGGGAGACCGCGCGGGCCTTCGCGGCCGAGGGCGCCCGGGTGGTGGCGGTCGGGCGGCGCCCCGGGCCGCTGGCGGAGACGGCGGCGGCACACCCGGGCCTGATCGAGCCGCTGGTCGCGGACGTCACCGGACCGGACGCCCCGGAGACCATCGTCGGAACGGCCCTGGAGCGGTACGGGCGGCTCGACGTGCTGGTGAACAACGCCGGCATCGTGCGGAGCGGGCAGGCCCTCGGCGACTTCGACCGGCCCGGCATCGAGGCGCTGCTGGCCACCAATCTGGTCGCCCCGGTACTGCTCGGGCAGGCCGCGGTGCCCGCCCTGGCCGCCACCCGGGGCGTGGTGGTCAATGTCAGCACGGCCGTCGGGCAGCGCGGCTGGCCGACCAACTCGGTGTACGCGGCGGGCAAGGCGGCGCTGGAGACGATCACCCGCAGCTGGGCGGTGGAACTGGCTCCGCGCGGCATCCGGGTGGTCGCGGTGGCGCCCGGGGCGATCGACACCCCGATCGGCGAGCACTCCGGATTCAGCCCCGAGCAGTCGGCGGCGATCCGCGAGTGGCAGCTGGGGATCACCCCGCTGCGCCGGATCGGCCGACCGGCCGAGGTGGCCTGGGCGATCACCCGACTCGCCTCGCCGCAGGCCTCGTTCGTGACCGGCGTAGTGTTGCCCGTGGACGGGGGCGCGCTGGTGGCCTGACCGGACGGACCAGGGACGGACGCGGCGGAGCAGGGGACGGGGCGGGGCGGCGGTGCGGATCGGTGAACTGGCGCGGCGGACGGGCAGTACGGCCCGGGCGCTGCGGCACTACGAGCAGGCCGGGCTGATCGACTCCGAGCGGGCGGCCAACGGCTACCGGGAGTACCGGGATTCGGCGGTCTCACGGGTCCGCAACATCCGCGCCCTGGTCGCCGCCGGGCTCACCATGGAGGACCTCCGGCCCCTGCTCGGCTGCCTGGACGGGGACGTGCTGTCCCGGCCGCCGTCCGAGCAGGTGCTGGAGATCGTCCGGGAGCGGCTGGCCGCGCTGGAGCACCGGATCGCCGCCCAGACCGAGGCCCGGGACCGGCTGCTCGCGGCGCTGACGACGGCCGAGCGGCTGCGTTCCAACGGGTGACACCCCCGATCGGGGGTGTGCAGCGGGCGCGCGGGATAGCACAGTGGGCGCATGCAGATTCCACTCTCCGCGATGGACTTCCTCGACCGCGCCGAGCTGGTCTACGGCGACCGGGTCGGCATCGTCGACGAGCCGGCGCAACCGGCCGAATCCTGGGGCGAGCTGAGCTACCGGCGGGTCGCCGAACTCGCCCGGGCCCAGGCCGCCGGGCTGGACCGGCTCGGCGTCGGTCCAGGCGAGCGGGTCGCGATCGTCTCGCACAACTCGGCCCGGCTGCTCACCTCCTTCTTCGGGGTGAGCGGGTACGGCCGGGTACTGGTGCCGGTCAACTTCCGGCTGCGGGCCGAGGAGGTCGCGTACATCGTCGAGCAGAGCGGCGCCTCCGTGCTGCTGGTCGACCCCGAACTCGCCGACGCCCTGCACGGGGTGGTGGCCAAGCACAAGTTCGTGCTCGGCGCGGACAGTGACGCGCTGCTGTACGACTTCGACCACGCGCCCCGCCGGTACGCCATTTCCGAGAACGACACCGCGACCATCAACTACACCAGCGGAACCACCGCCCGCCCCAAGGGCGTTCAGCTCACCCACCGCAACGTGTGGCTGAACGCGACGCTGATGGGCCTGCACTACGGCGCGAACGACCGGGACGTGTACCTGCACACCCTGCCGATGTTCCACGCCAACGGCTGGGGCCTGCCGTTCTCGCTCACCGGACTCGGCGCCCGGCACATCGTGCTGCGCAAGGTGGACGGCGCCGAGATCCTGCGCCGGGTCGAGCGGCACGGGGTGACCTTCCTGTCCGGCGCGCCCGCCGTGGTGCAGATGGTGCTGGACGCGGCCGCCGACTGGGACGGCCCGGTGCCCGGCCGGGACAGGGTGCGGATGATCGTGGCCGGCGCCCCGCCGCCGACCTCCGTGGTGCAGCAGGTCGAGGAGCAGCTGGGCTGGGAGTTCATGCAGCTCTACGGCCTGACCGAGACCGCGCCGATCGTCACGGTCAACCGCTCGCGCGCCGAGTGGGACACCCTGCCGGCCGCCGAACGGGCCGAGAAGCTGGTGCAGGCCGGCGCCCCCGCGCTCGGCACCCAGCTGCGGGTCGATGCCCAGGGCGAGGTGCTGGTGCGCTCCAACACCGTGCTGGACGGGTACTGGCAGCAGCCGGAGGCGACCGCCGAGGCGCTGCGGGACGAGTGGTTCCACACCGGCGACGGCGGCACCCTCACCGACGGCCAACTGTCCATCTCGGACCGGAAGAAGGACGTCATCATCAGCGGCGGGGAGAACGTCTCCTCGATCGAGGTGGAGGACTGCCTGTACGGCCACCCGGCGGTGGCCGAGGTCGCGGTGATCGGGGTGCCGCACGAGAAGTGGGGCGAGACGGTCAAGGCCCTGGTGGTGCTCCGGGAGGACCGGGCGGCCGTCACCGAGGCGGAGCTGATCGCGCACTGCAAGCAGCGGCTGGCCGGCTACAAGTCGCCCACCTCGGTGGAGTTCCGGGCCGAGCTGCCGCGCACGGCCACCGGGAAGCTGCAGAAGTTCCGGCTGCGCGAGCCGTACTGGAGCGGGCGGGAGCGGCAGGTCAACTGACCTCCGCGCTCAACCGGCTCCTGCCCTCGGCCGGTCCCCGCTCTCGGTCGACTTCCAGCCTCAGTCGACGAGCCCCGAGGCGCGGGCCGCGAGGGCGAGTTCGGTCCGGTTGCGGACGCCGAGCTTGTGCATCGCGGACTTGAGGTAGCCGGTGACGGTGTTGCAGGTCAGGCCCAGGTGGGCGGCGATCTCCGGATTGGTCCGGCCGGTCGCCGCCCAGCGCAGCACCTCGTGCTCGCGCCGGGTCAACGGCCTTGCGGGGGGCACCGGTTCGGGCTTCGTACGGCTCCAGGCCGCCGCTCCGGCGAGTGCCCTGGCGGCCGTCGCCGCCAGCCGGCCGACGGCGGAGATCCGGACGTCACCGAAGGGGACGACGGTGCGCAGCGAGGCGTACACCACGCCGTGCACGGTGTCGCCGTCCAGCAGCGGGACGGTGAGCATCGCGTACAGGTCGTCGGCGGCCACGGCCGCGTCGTACTGGTGCGAAATGGTGGTGGCCGCACGGTAGTCGGGCACCCAGGTGGGCGCGCGCTCGGCGAGCGCCCGGCCGCCGAGGCCGAGGCCGGCCGGGACCGGCACGTCGTGCAGCAGGTCCGCCCGGGTGCCGGCCCAGTGGCGCAGCACCATGCCCTCGCTCCCGGGGCGGCTGCCGGGCAGCGGCTCGGGCACGCCGACCAGGCCGACGTCCGCGCCGCATTCGGCCACCACCCGGCGGGCGAGGTCGCCGAGCACCGCGCGGCGCACCAGCTCGGCCGCGCGGGCGGCGAGTTCGGGGTCGTCGGGGTGCTCCGGCCGGCCGGGGCACTCGGGGTGGTCGGGGTGGTCGGGGGCGCCGTCCGGCACGGCGGCGAGGGGGTCCGCAGCCCTGGTCATCGCGGAATTGTCACACGCGGTGCGACCGGAGGCGAGAGCCCTGACGTGCGTGTTCCGTGGAGTGGCGGGCGCCGGCGCCGGTCGGGGCGTAGGGTGCCGCCGCGGGGCTACCGACGAGTAGTAGACGAGTAGCAACCGCCTTGACCGGAGGGAAGAGCCGATGACCGACCCGAACACCCCGGGCGCCCCGGGCGTCCTGCACGGCCTGCTGGCCGACCTGCGGGCCGAGAGCGCCGTGCTGGACGGGCTGGTGGCCGGACTGTCGGCCGCGGACTGGGCCGCACCCACCCCGGCCGAGGGCTGGACGGTCGCGCACCAGATCGCCCACCTGGCCTGGACCGACGACTGGACGGCACTGGCCACCCGCGACCCGGCGGGCTTCACCGCCTCGCTCGGCGGCCGCTTCACCCAGTTGCTGGCCGCCGGCGCCGACCCGGTCGAGGAGGGTGCCAGGGAGGGTGCGGCCGCCGAACCCGCCGCCCTGCTCGCCCGCTGGCGGGCCGGCCGGGCGGAGGTGCAGGCCGCCCTGGCCGCCGCCCCCGCCGGTGTCCGGCTGCCCTGGTTCGGCCCGCCGATGAAGCCCGCCTCGATGGCCACCGCCCGGCTGATGGAGACCTGGGCGCACGGCCAGGACGTCGCGGACGCGCTGGGCGCGACCCGGGAACCCACCGACCGGCTGCGGCACATCGCCCACCTGGGCCTGCGCACCCTCGGCTTCGCCTTCGCGGCGCACGGCCTGCCCGCCCCGGAGCGCCCGGTGCGGCTCGAACTGACCGCGCCCGACGGGGGTTCGTGGGCCTTCGGCCCCATGGACGCGATGGACGTGGTGACCGGTCCCGCCCTGGACTTCTGCCTCCTGGTCACCCAGCGCCGCCACCGCGACGACCTCGCCCTGACCGCCACCGGCCCGATCGCCACCATCTGGCTGCCGATCGCCCAGGCCTTCGCCGGCCCTCCCGGCAAGGGGCGGCAGCCGGCCCCCGGCGCCTGAACGGCCCGGGGTGGTTTCGCGCATAGACTGCGAGGCGGCCGAACGCACCTACCGGAGGAGGCACCGTGAGCTTCTACGAGCGGCACCGCGACTTCGTCGAGGAGGTGCTGCGCACGGCCCCCGAAGGCGTCCGGGTCGAATGGTCCGGCGACACGCTGATCATGCAGGCGGCCCCGTCCAGCATCCACCAGTTGAACCTCGGACTCGTCCAGCGGCAGTTCGAACGCCGTGCTCCGGACGGCTACATGTTCAGTGGCAACAGCGCACTGACCACCCCCGACGTGTCGAAGGAGCGCACCCCCGATCTGACCTATCTTCCGATCGCCTCGCTGGCCCGCGAGGGCGATACCGCTGCCGCGGAGGAGGCCCTTGTCGCGGTCGAGGTGGTCTCGCCCTCCAACGCGGGGAACGACTGGGTGGACAAGCTCCGCGACTACGCGGTGATGCGCGTCCCGCTCTACCTGATCATCGATCCGCGGGAGGGCACGGTCACACTGTTCTCCGAACCGAACCACGACCGCTACCACGCGCGGCACGACCGGAAGTTCGGGGACAGCATCCGCATTCCCGAGCCGTTCGACTTCGACCTGGACCTGAGCGGGCTGGTGCGCTACCCGGACTGAGCACGACCGGGCGGACCTGGGGCGTGTCCGAGGCCTCACAGGCCGATCCGCAGCGGGGTGAGGCGGGTGGCGATCAGGTTGGTGGCGCCGCGGTCGCGTTCGATGTGGCCGTGCACCAGCAGGCCGGCCCGGTCCAGGGCGGTGCGGCGCTGGGACTCCCAGACCGGGCGGTTGCAGATCACGTTGATCAGGCCGGTCTCGTCCTCCAGGCTGAGGAAGAGCACCCCGCCGGCCGTCGGCGGGCGCTGGCGGTGGGTCACCAGGCCGCCGACCACCACGGCCGTTCCCGGTGGTACGTCCGGGAGTTGGGCGGCGCTGAGCGCCCCGCCGCGGTCCAGGTGGGCGCGCAGGTGCTGGAGCGGGTGGCTGGTGGCGGAGGTGCCGGTGGCCCACAGGTCGGCGATGGTCTCCTCGACCGGACTCATCCCGGGCAGCTCCGGCGCCTCGGTGCCGGGCGTGGTGCCGGGGAGCAGTTCGGCCGAGATCCCGGCGAACGCGCCCGCCGCCCACAGTGCCTGACGTCTCGTCAGCCCGAAGCAGTCGAAGGCCCCGGCCGTCGCCAGCGCCTCCAGGGCGGGCGCGGGCAGGCCGGTGCGGCGGGCGAAGTCCTCCAGGTCGGCGTACGGCTGCCCGGCCGCGATCAGCTCGGCCTGCGGGGCGCCGATGCCGCGCACCGTCTCCAGGCCGAGCCGGATGGCCGGTTGGGGGCGGCCGGCGGTCAGCGGCGGCGCGGGGGTCGGGCCCCGGTACGGCTCCAGGGTGGGGCGCGGCCCGCTGGCGTTGACGTCCACCCCGCGCACCCGGACGCCGTGCCGGCGGACGTCCGCGACCAGGCTGAGCGGCGCGTAGAAGCCCATCGGCTGGTTGGCCAGCAGGGCGCAGGTGAAGGCCGCCGGGAAGTGGTGCTTGAGCCAGGCGCTGGCGTACACCAGGTAGGCGAAGCTGATCGCGTGCGACTCCGGGAAGCCGTAGTTGGAGAAGGCCTCGATCTTGCCGTAGACGTCCTCGGCGACCTCGGGCGGGATGCCGCGCTCGGCCATCCCGGTGAGCAGCCGGTCGCGCAGCCGGGCCACCCGCTCGTGCGAGCGCTTGGCGCCCATCGCCTGGCGCAGCCGGTCGGCCTCGGCAGGCGTGAACCCGGCGCAGTCGATGGCGAGTTGCATCATCTGCTCCTGGAACAGCGGCACCCCGAGGGTCTTGCCGAGGGCGTTCTCCATCAGCGGGTGCGGGCAGCCGGGCGGCTCCACCCCGGCGCGGCGGCGCAGGTACGGGTGGACGGAGCCGCCCTGGATCGGGCCGGGGCGGATCAGCGCGACCTCGACCACCAGGTCGTAGAAGTGGTCCGGCTTGAGCCGGGGCAGGGTGGCCATCTGCGCCCGGGACTCGACCTGGAAGACGCCCACGGTGTCGGCGCGGCGCAGCATCGCGTACACGCCCGGGTCGTCGCCCGGGATGGTCGCCAGGTCGTAGCGCAGCCCGTGGTGCTGCTCGACCAGGTCGCAGGCGTCGTGCAGCGCGGCGAGCATCCCGAGGCCGAGCAGGTCGATCTTCACCAGCCCGGCGCCCGCGGTGGACTCCTTGTCCCACTGGAGGACGGAGCGCCCGGGCATCCGCGCCCACTCGGTCGGGCAGATCTCCCCGATCGGCTCCTTGGTGAGCACCATGCCGCCCGAGTGGATGCCCAGGTGGCGCGGCAGGCCGTGGAGTTGGGCGGCGAGCGAGAGCACGTCGGCGGGGATGACGGCGTCCGCGCCGGGGGCGGAGCGGAAATCGGTCTGCCGGCTGAACGCGTCCACCTGCCCCTGCGGGTAGCCGAGCACCCGGGCGGCGTCGCGGATCGCCAGCCGGGGCCGGTAGGTGATCACGTTGGCGACCTGGGCGGCGTGCTCGCGCCCGTAGCGGCGGTAGACGTACTGGATGACCTCCTCGCGGCGGCGGTTCTCGATGTCCAGGTCGATGTCGGGCGGGCCGTCCCGGGCGGTGGACAGGAAGCGCTCGAACAGCAGCTTGTAGTGGATCGGGTCGACGGCGGTGATCCCGAGGGCGTAGCAGACCGCCGAGTTGGCGGCCGAGCCGCGGCCCTGGCACCAGATGTCCTGGCTCCGGCAGAAGTCCACGATGTCGTGGACGATCAGGAAGTAGCCGGCCAGGTCGAGGTCCTCGATCACGTCCAGCTCCTTGGCGAGCTGGCGGCGGGCGGCGGCGTTGCCGGAGCCGAAGCGGGCCGGGCCGCCGGCCGCGACCAGGGCGCGCAGGTGGCCGATCTCGGTCTCCCCCTCGGGGACGGGGTAGCCGGGCAGTTCCGGGTCCAGCTTGGCGAAGTCGAAGGCGCAGGCCCGGCCGAGTTCGGCGGTGGCCCGCCGCACGCCGGGGAAGCGGGCCAGCCGGGCGGCCATCTCCCGGCCCGAACGCAGGTGCGCGGTGCCGGAGGCCCTGGTCCAGCCGGCTGCCTCCTGGAGCGTGCGGCGCTCGTGCAGGGCGGCCAGGCTCTGCGCGAGCCGGCCCTGGGCGGGGCCGGCGTGGTGGGCGTTGGTGGAGGCGACGACGGGCAGTCGCAGTTCTCCGGCGAGCGCGGCGAGGGCGTCGTTGCGCCGGTCGTCGCCGGGCAGCCACTGGTCGATCAGCTCGACGTACACGTTCTCCCGGCCGAACGCCTCGGTGAGGGTGCGCAGCCGCTGCTCCGCCCCGCCGGTCGCGAGGGCCGCCGGGACCCGGCCGAGGCGGCAGCCGGTGAGCACCGCCCAGTGGCCGTCGTGCGCCCCGGCGAGCGCGGCGAAGTCGTACGCCGGGCGGCCCTTGGCGCCACCGGCCAGTTGGGCGGCGGCGATCGCGGCGGAGAGGCGGCGGTAGCCGGCCGGGTCGCGGGCCAGGACGAGCAGGTGCTCGACGTCCCCGCCTTGGTGACGGATCGTCAGTTCGGCGCCGAAAGCGGTGGCCACGCCCGTCCCCCGGGCCGCCTCGGCGAGCCGGACCGCTCCGTACAGGCCGTCGTGGTCGGTGATCGCCAGGGTCTCCACGCCCAGCCGGACCGCCTCGGCGACCAGGTCCTCCGGGTCGCTGGCGCCGTCCAGGAAGCTGAACGCGGAGTGGACGTGCAGTTCGGCCCAGGGTTCGACGGGGGCTCCCCCGGTGGGGGCCTCCGCGGTGGGGACTTCCTTGGTGGGGGCTTCCCCGATGGGGGCCTCCTCGGTGGGGGCCTCCTCGGTGGGGGCTTCCTCGGCAGGGCGGCGCAGCGGGACGACCGTGCGGTCCGGCGCGGCGCCGGTCAGCCGGCGGTGCAGTTCACTCCAGGGGACGGTGGGGTGGCTGGTGAAGCCCATCGGGGGTTGCCTTCGTCGTTCTCGTACTGGTCCTGCCCCCTGCTGCGGGCCTTCGGCCCGCTAGTCGTAGCCGGCCTCCAGGTACCACGCACCCCCCTCCACGGTGAGCAGCAGCGCCCGGCCGCCGTCCACCACCACCTGGAACCGCGCCCGGCGGCGGGCGAGCGACTGGTCCCACCAGTACTCGACCGCCGGCCAGGGCCCGGTCCAGGCCGCCACCCGCTCCTCGCGGCCCCGGGCCACGACCAGGGCGGGCCGGCCCGACACCCCCGCCCGGCCGTCCACCGTGACCGGCCGGCCGGCCTCGTCCAGCACCCGTACCGGTGCCGGCTCGCGCAGCACCACGGCCGGCCAGAGGTCCGCCGACCGTTCCGCCAGCCGCCCCGGCCAGGGCGCGTCCGCCGCGGCCGCCGCCTCGTACGGCTCGCCCCACGGCACCCGGACCTGCTGCTCACCCGGACCGCGCCCGCCGGCCGGCTCGATCCGGCGCAGCCCGGCGTGCCCGAGCACCGCCTGCACCCGGGCCACCGCGCGCTCCACCCGGTCGTCCGCGACGGCCTGGCCCCACAGGGCGAGCTGGCGGCCCTGGTCCGGGGAGAGGCCGTCGGGGGCGAGGCGGAGCAGGGCGAAACCCTCTCGATCGCTGTGACCGCCGGCGAAGGTGCCCATGCCCTGCCAGGCCTGGAGCTGCCAGCGGACCCGCTCGGCCAGGGCCGTCGCGGACAGCCGGCCCTCGTGCCGCCACAGCCGGGAGACCGTCCGGCCGTCCGCGCAGGCCACCTCGACCGCCACGCGACGGCAGGTCAGCCCGGCCCCGGCCAGCCGCCGGTGCAGCTGCTCGGCCAGCGTGCGGGCGACGAACACCAGTGGCTCGGCCGACGGCTCCGGCGGGTCGAAGCGCTGCTCGACGGCGAGGTCCGGCGCCTCGTCGCGCGGCACCAGCGGGCGCGGCTGCAGACCGCGGGCCAGCCGGTGCGCGACCGTCCCGGCCGGGCCGAAGCGGTCCGCGACCGCCTCGGGCGGCAGCCCGGCGAAGGCCCCGACGGTGGGCAGGCCGAGCCGCCCCAGCAGCTCGGCCAGCGCCTCGTCGCCCAGCGTGGCCACCGGGTAGGGGGCGAGGAACTCCGCCGTCCGGCCGGCGGGCACCAGCACCCCGGCGCGGGCGGCGAGCACGGCGGCGAACAGGCCGTCGGCGACGCCGATCCGGGCGTGGGGGGCGGTCGGGGTGGTGGGCCCGATCGGTTCGGCGGCGGGTTCGGTGGTGGGTTCGGTGGTGGGTTCGGCAGGTCTGGTGGGTTCGGCGGGTTCGGTGGTGGGTCCGGTGGGTTCGGTGGTGGGTTCGGTGGGTCTGGTGGGTCCGGCGGGCGGGCCGGGCTCGGCGGGCACTGTCACCGCGCCGGGGACGGCGTCCGGGACGGGCGGTCGCCCGAGGGCGTCCGCCACCGCCGCGCCGACCAGGGTCGCGAGCGCCTCCTCGCCGCCGAAGTAGCGGCCCGGACCCTTCACCGGGATGGCGCACAGGCCCGGGCGGATCACCTCCACCCGGGGCGTGAACGCCTCCACCGCCGCGACCACCGGCTCGAAGCGGCGGGTCTCCGCCTCCGGGTCGCGGTCGCGCAGCTCCAGTTCCGGGCAGAGCCGCTGGGCCAGCTTGAGCCGCTGCCCCTGCCGCACCCCGGCGGCCCTGGCACCCGCCGAGCAGGCGAGGATCCGGCCGGCCTCGGTCACGGCCACCGGGTCGTCACCGGTGACGGCCACCACCGGCCAGTCCGGGCACCAGACCACCAGCACCCTGGGGGTCCGGTCACCATCGGGCGTCGTCGGCACGTCACACCACCGCCGCCACGAGCGGGACCGCCTCGGGGACGGCGGATACGGCGGGTACAGCGGGGCCCGGTGGAACGGCGAGGGGCTGCGGCTGCTCCCGGACCGGGCGGACCGCGCCGTGCTCGTCCGGCAGCCAGAGCCGGGCCGTCCGGCCGCGCACCGCCGAGCCGCGCCCCTCGGCCACCACCTCCACCTGACGCCCGGCGAGCTGCCCGTAGCCGTCCCCCAGCCCGAACCAGCGCCCGGACCGCACCCCCAGTCGCAGTACCGCCCCCGGCCACGGGCCGGCCACCAGCAGCACGCAGCCGGTGCGCCGCAGCACGGCGGCCAGGCGGGCGGCCAGCTTCGGGGGCACCGGCCCGTCCGGGCGCAGCATGATCAGTTCGACCGCGCCGGCCAGCACGGACACCACCTCGGGCCAGTGCTGCCCCGGGTCGTCGGCGACCAGCAGGCGGCGCAGGTCCAGCCCGTACGCCTCGGCGGCGGCGAGGCCCAGGTCCGGCAGCCCGATCGCGGCCGCCCAGCCGCCCCCGGTCTCCCGGACCCCGGCGGCCAGGGCGAGCAGCAGTCCGGCGTCCCCACCCGCCACCGACACCGCCGTCCCGCGCCGCAGTCCGCCGTCGGGCAGCACCTCGCGCAGGGCGGGCACCACCGGTACCAGTCCGCGCCCGGCTGCCGGCCCCTCCGCCTGCCCGTCCACCCGTCCAGCCGTTCGCCCGTCCACCCGCCCGACCTCGGACGCGGGCACGGCAGCCGGGAACGCCACCGGCCGCAGCACGGGGCGTTCGGGCTGCTCGGCGGTGGATTCGAAAGCAGGTTCGAAAACGGGCACAGCCCCAGGATCGAACATCCGTTCGCAAAGATTCAAGTCCACCTCACCACCCCCATTCGTCACGCTCCGTGTCGGATGCGCCGAATGCCGGATCCCCCTTGGCTCTTCCAGGTGACCGACAACCCTTTTTTCCTTGACAAATTTTTTTGTCGGTCGGATGCTGGAGGGGTGCTGGA
Source organism: Kitasatospora sp. NPDC040550 (assembly GCF_055594965.1). Taxonomy (NCBI): domain Bacteria; kingdom Bacillati; phylum Actinomycetota; class Actinomycetes; order Kitasatosporales; family Streptomycetaceae; genus Kitasatospora; species Kitasatospora sp. NPDC040550. Next base: position 57,024 of record NZ_JBVIWC010000003.1, read on the forward strand.
CGTCGCCGTGATCGAAGAACCCGCCGCAGCCGAGGCCTCCCTGGATCCGATCCGGTCCCGGATCCTCGCCGCCCTCGCCGAGCCCGGCTCGGCCGCCATGCTGGCCACCCGGCTGGAGCTGCCCCGACAGAAGGTCAACTACCACCTGAAAGAACTCGAACGGCACGGACTCGTCGAACTCGCCGAGGAACGACGCAAGGGCAACGTCACCGAACGGGTGTACCGCGCCACCGCCGCCTCCTACGTGATCTCCCCCAGCGTCCTGGCCGCCGTGAGCCCCGACCCCGCCCGCTCCCCCGACCAGCTCTCCGCCCGCTGGCTGCTCGCCCTGGGCTCCCGGCTGGTGCAGGAGGTCGGGGCCCTGCTCACCGGCGCCTCCCGGGCCGGGCGGCGGGTCGCCACCTTCGGCATCGACGCCCAGGTGCGGTTCGCCTCAGCCGCCGACCGGACGGCCTTCGCCGAGGAACTGTCCCTGGCCGTGGCCACCCTGGTCAGCCGCTACCACGACGAGTCCGCCCCCGGGGGCCGCAGCCACCGGGTGGTCGTCGGACTCCACCAGATCCCCTCGGCGCCCAAGCCCGAAGGCGACCGACCGCAGCCCGAAGACGACCAGGAGAACCGGACGTGACCCACCCCTTCGAGATCGAACTGGAGACGACCCTCCCGGCGAGCCCGGAACAGGTCTGGGAGGCCATCGCCACCGGACCGGGCCTCGACTCCTGGTTCATGGGCCGCAACGAACTCGACCCGCGCGCGGGCGGAACCGCCGGCATGGAGATCGGCGGCCACCGCACGGAGGCGGTGGTCACCGCCCACGAGCCCGGCAAGCACCTGGCCACCCGCACGGCCACCGCCGAGGACGGCCGGTTCATGGCCTTCGAGTATCTGATCGAGGGCCGGGACGGCGGCAGCACCGTGCTCCGCGTCGTCCACAGCGGCCTGCTCGGCGACGACTGGCAGGACGAGTACGACGCGCTGCGCCGCGGCTGGCCGTTCCACCTGCACACGCTCCGCGAGTACCTCACCCACTTCCCCGGCCGCACCGGCACCCCGGTCTTCGCCGCGGCGCCCGGCGGCGGGCGCCGCGACCCGGAGGTCCGCAGCCTCCTCGCCGACGCACTGTCACTGCCGCTCCCGGTCACCGTGGGTGCCCGCACCCACGCCGAACCGGCCGGACTGCCCGCACTGGACGGGGAGGTGGTCTGGGCGGACGACGAACGCTTCGAACTCCGCACCGCCGACGGGCTCTACACCTTCCACCACGGCGCGGGGACGGTGCTGATGTTCCACCACCTCTTCGGGCCCGCGACGGACGGGGCCGAAGCCGCCTGGCAGCGGTGGCTGGCCGGGCTCCTCGCCTGACCGACGCGCACGCACCGCCCCGTAACCGCAGAGCCACGAGAACCCCAGCCACGAGAACCGAGGAACCACCCATGCGCACCCTGATCAGCACCGCCTTCGTCTCGCTCGACGGCGTCGTCGAGGCCCCCGGCGGCGAACCCGGCTACCGGAACTCCGGATGGACCTTCAAGGACGTCGAGTTCGTCCCCGAGGCCTACGAGATCAAGGGGCGGGAGCAGGAGGAGGCCACCGCGATGCTGCTGGGCCGGGTCAGCTACCAGGCGTTCAGCCCGGTCTGGCCGGACATGCCGGAGTTCGCCCGCTACAAGACGCTGCCGAAGTACGTCGTCTCCACCACCCTCACCGAGGACGACCTGGTGTCGAACTGGGGCGAGACCACCATCCTGCGCTCGGTCGACCAGGTCGCCGCCCTCAAGGAGACCGAGGGCGGGCCGATCATCCTGCACGGCAGCGCCGCCCTGAACCACAGCCTCTCGGACGCCGGCCTGATCGACCGCTACCACCTGCTCGTCTACCCGCTGCTGCTCGGCGCGGGCAAGCGCCTGTTCAGCGCCACGGACAAGGACGCCCAGAAGCTGGAGCTGGTCGAGCACCAGGTCTACGGCAACGGCCTGCAGAAGCAGATCTTCGACGTCGTGCGCTGACCGGCGTTCCCACCCCGCGTTCCCACCCCTCGCCCCGGCGCCCGGGCCTGTTGCGGACCGCCGGGGACACGGATACTCGCCCCATGGGACTCCTCGTCTTCGTCACCCTGCCCGGGCTGGTGGTCCTGCTCACCGCGCTGGCCCTGGTCGACCAGTTGCTGCTGCGCGCCGGACGGGCCGGGCTGCTGCCCTGGCGGACCCCGGCGCGGCAGGGCCAGATCTCCGCCACCGGCTTCGAGCAGCTGCACGCCACCTTCTCGGCGGGCAAGCAGCACGAGCTCAAGGAGCGGCAGTCCTCACTGATGCAGCGCGACGACGACGAGAACGGCGCACCGCGCAACCCCACCGGAGTGGACCTGGACCGGGGCACCGCGGTGATCCGGCGGGGCTGACCGGCCGGGCTTAAACCGGTGGACAGCTTCCCGGCGGTCAACAGACTGAATCCCATGACGGCCAACGACGACAAGAACGACCTGCGGATCTACGTCCAGGACGCCCGCGACGCCCTGTTGTGGAAGCTGGACGGCCTCTCCGAGTACGACCTCCGGCGACCGCTCACGCCCACCGGCACCAACCTGCTGGGGCTGGTCAAGCACGTCACCGGGGCCGAGGCCCTGTACCTCGGCGAGACCTTCGGGCGCCCCTTCCCCGAACCGACCCCGCTGTGGATCGTCGGCACCGACGAGCCGAACGGCGACCTGTGGGCCCGGGCCGAGGAGAGCACCGAGGAGATCCTCGGGCGCTACCGCCGGGTCTGGGCGCACTCGGACGCCACCATCGAGGCGCTGCCGCTGGACGCCGTCGGCCGGCTCCCGTTCGGCGATCGCCCGCAGCAGACCCTGCACCGGGTGCTCGTCCACCTGATCGCCGAGACCCACCGGCACGCCGGCCACGCCGACCTGGTCCGCGAACTCATCGACGGCGCCACCGGCCAGCGCTCCGACGGCGCCAACACGGCCCCCGGCGACGCATCGTGGTGGCGGGCCCACCACGACCGGGTGGAGCAGGCGGCCCGACGGGCCGGCGGACTCGCTTGAGCCCGGGGGCGGAACCGGCTCACCTCCCGGAGATCCGTGGGGTGGCGGGCACGGACCGAGGGGTCAGGGCGACCGTACCGTGCGGACAGTGCGGGGGCGCCGCCGTCCGGAGCATCGGACAGTTCCTGCACCGCGGGCGGGAGTTGTGGTGGGACTCCGAGCTGCACTGCCCGTCCTGCGACCTGTACATGTGCGAGCACTCCGGCCCGGAGGCGATGCCGGCGGACGTCCGGGCGGCGCTGCTGGCCGCCCACGGTCCGGCCCGGCTGCGGCTCGCCGGGCCGCTCGGCGATCCGGTGGCGGCCCTGCGGGTGTTGCGGGACGAGGCCGGGGGCACACTCCTGGAGGCTCGCGAACTGCTCGACGAACTAAGGGAGTTCGGGCTGAACGGGACGGCCGTCGAGATGGCGTGGTGGCGGGTGCGACTGGCCGGGCGGGGTGTTGCGGCGGAGGTCGAGGAGGGCTTCGGGCGGGCGTACCGCTATGTGGGGCCGCCGGAGTTGCGGCCGGCGGAGTTGCGGCCGTGGGCCGCCGGCGGTCCGGGCGACAGGCCCGTGCGCACCGAGGGCGACTTCGTCGCCTGGGCGGATGGGCGGGCGGCGGCCGAGTTGGCGGAGCCCTTCACCTACGTCGTCGACCTGGGCGGCGCGCTGCGGCTCGCCCCGCGCCGCAGCGAGCACGTGGCCTGCGCGGGCGGGGAGCCGGTGCTGGGCGCCGGGGAGATCGGGTTCCGGCGCGCGGACGGCGGGGGCTGGGAGGTCGGGACGGTCAGCAACCTCTCCACCGGCTACTGTCCCGACCTCGCCTCCTGGCCCGCCGTGGCCGCCGCCCTCGACCGGCTGGGGCTGCCGCACCCGGGCGGCTTCACGCACGCCGTGGTCTTCCGGCGCTGCCCCGGGTGCGGGCAGTGCGGCATCGTCCGGGAGGGGCACCACGTCTGCGTCTTCTGCGACGCGGACCTGCCGGAGCGGTGGAACGTGGACGAGGTGGTGCTCCCGTAGGCACTGGTGCGGAGGGGCGGGCGTGGAAGGGCAGGTGCGGACCGGCAGGTCCGGAGGGGCGGCTGCGCTGTCGGGTCGGCCCGCTAGGGTCGGGTGGGACAGGGGGCGGAACGGGGAAGGGCGGGGGCACGTGGAGTGTGTGCGGGTGGCCGGGGTGCCGGGTGGCGTGGTGCACGGGGGGAGCCGGGAGTTCCTGGTGCGGGAGGGGCTGCCGGCGACCGGGGCGTTCCTGGACTTCCGGGTGCTCGGCGGCGGCTCGCTGAAAGCCCTCCCGACCGCCGGCGCCGAGCGGCTCTTCGTCCTCGGGGAGACGGACTACTGCACCCCCTTCGCCCCCGTCGGCGACCTGGTGCTGCTGGACGGGGCCACCGGCGAGGTGTTCCTCGGCAACGGCGGCCCCCGGCGGGACCAGCTGGCCTCCGACCTGCCCGCGCTGGCCGCGCTGGTGCGGGAGGTGGAGGCCGTGGGCGAGGCGGCCCGGCGCCCGGAGGCGCTGGACGGCCGGCGCGGGCCCGCGGTGGTGGCCGAGGTGACGGCCGGCGCCGAGCGGCGGATGCGGGAGATCGACCCCGGGCTGTTCGGGCACGACGCCACGCCCGCGCACTGGGGCACGGCCCTGCTGGTCCGCGCCCTGGGCTGGGGTGCGCTGCCCGGCGGCCCGGGCGGCCCCGCGTACCGGGTCGGCACCGAACTGGTCACCGAGCTCGCGGCGCTGACCGACGAGGACGGCGGAGCGGGCCGGGTGCACCGGTTCCGGCCGGAGGCACTGCCCGCCGCCCTCACCCACGAGCCGACCCGCCGACTGCTGACCGAGGTCGGACTTCCGCTCGGCGGCGCGATGTTCGGGGTGTGCGAGGAGCCGCTGGTCACCATGGCGGAGGCGTACCCCGAGTACTTCGACGGCGAGGAGGAACGCCCGTACCAGCGGGACTACCTCGCTCTCGGGGACTGGCCGTCCGACCTCACCATCGCCCTGGACGGCGCCACCGGACGGCTCGAACTGCCTGACTGGTACGACGACGGGCAGCCCGAGGCCTACCTCAACCGCGACCTGACCGCCCTGCTCTACGCCCTGTGGACGTACGAGCGGCTGCGTGCCGAGTGGGAGCGCTGGGAGCACGGCCGGAGCCGGGACATCTGGGCGGTGTTCGATCCGCAGTCGCTGCTGAGCACCGTGGTGGACCGGCTGGTCGAGGGCGTCGATCCGGAGGCCTTCGCCTCGCCCGGGCGGTCCTGGCGCCTGCTCGCGGAGGACGGACACCTGGGCGGGCTGCTCGGCTGAACGACGGGGGCGCTCCTCCCTCGGCCGGTGCCGCCGCGCCGGTACGCTGCCCCGGTGACGAACATCCGTACGGCGGCCGGGCGAAGACGGGTGGTGCTCCTCGGCATCGGCGCCGTCCTCTCCCTCGCCTCGGCGGGCGCGCTGTACGCCCTGCTGTACGTGCGGTCGCTGGACTACGGGGAGCGCTGCGAACGCGGCCTGGTGTCGGGCGGCGGCCGGCTGCTGGAGACGGGCGCGTCCTGGCTCCCGCCGGACGCCTGGTGCCGGTTCGAGGACCGGAGCCTGTCCACCACGCCGTTCTGGGCGCTGCTGCTGTTCTACGCGCTGCTGACCGTGGTGGTCTGGTCGGTCATCGCGCTGGTGTACACCGTCCGTCCGCGTCCGGACCCGGGGCTGGACTGGCAGCCGCGGCACGGTACCGGGCCGGGGTGGTAAGCGCCGAACCGGTGGGGACCGTATCGGTGGGGGTGTTGGTGACGGCGGTGCGGGTCGGGACCGTATCGGTGGGGGTGTTGGTGGCCGTGCTCACCGGTGCTGCGGACGGTGGTCGGCGGCGGGTGCGCAGCGGGGACAGGTAGACCGGCAGGAAGGCCGTCGCGAGGACGGCCCCGCCGAGCCAGAGCGTGGTGCGCAGGCCGAGGAGTTCACCGAGCAGCCCGGAGAGCGCGGAGCCGATCGCGAGCGCACCGAAGAGCAGGAAGCGGAAGGTGGCGTTCATCCGGCCGAGCAGGTGGTCCGAGGTCATCCGCTGACGCAGGCTCACCCCGAGCACGTTGTCCATGCCGGTCTTGAGCGAGACCAGCAGCCAGCCCGCCCCGGCCAGGAGCAGCCACGGCCCGCCGCCGATCACCGGCACCAGCAGTCCGGCGGGCGCCAGGCACAGGCCCGCCAGGGCGAGGGTGCGACCGTCGCCGAGCCGGGCGGAGACCGGGCGGGCGCAGCGCGAACCGAGCAGGATGCCGACCCCGCCGACCGCCCAGAACAGGCCCAACGCCCAGGCGGGGAGATCGAGTTCACGTACGAACAGCACCGGGAGCAGGGTGTTGACCAGTTGCGAGCCGAGGTTGTTGAGGGAGGCGGTGGCGGCCAGGGCCCGCAACTCCGGGTTACCGAGGACGTGCCTCAGGCCCTCGGCGATCTGCGCGCCGAGGCCGGGGGTGGGGGCGTCGGGGTCAGTGGCGGTGTCGGGGCGGGTGGCGACGTCGGGGTAGGTGGCGGTGGGGACGTCATCGGCGGGGGTGCGGCGCAGCGCGGTCAGCCGCAGGGCGGAGCCGAGGTGGCTGAGCGCGGTCACCGCGATCGCCACTGGCGCGGTGAGCAGTTGGACCAGCATCCCGCCCGCGCCACGCCCGGCGACATTGCCGACCGCCATCAACCCGACCACGGCGGAGTTCGCGTCCACCAGGTGCTCCCGGCCGACCAGCCCGGGCAGCACGCTCTGCGAGCCGATGTCGAAGAAGACCGTGGCAGCGCCGGTGAGCAGCGCGACCGCGTACAGCTGCCCGAGGGTGAGCCCGCCGAGCCACCAGGCCAGCGGGACGGAGGCGTAGAGCGCGGCCTTCACCAGGTCGGCCACGATCAGGACGCGACGGTGGTGCATCCGGTCGACCCAGGCGCCGGCGGGCAGGCCGATGAGCAGGAAGGCCAGGGTGCTCAGGGTGGCGAGCAGACCGGCCTGGCCGGGGCCCGCATCGAGGGCCTCGACGGCGACCAGGGGGACGGCGACGTAGCCGACGTTGGTGCCGAGTTGGGTGAGAGCGGTGGCGGTGAAAAGGGTGCGGAAGTCGGGGATCCGCCAGAGGGAGTCGGGGTGCATGGTCCGTTCAGTCATGTGCGAGGTCCGGGAGGACGGGGGCGGGGGCGGGGGCGGGGGCGGAAGCGGGGCTCGTCGGTACGGGGGCGGGGTCCGCCGGTACGGGGGCTGCGGCTGGGGCAGGGGCGAGGGCGAGGGCGGGGGCGAGGGCGGGCTTCGGCCGGCGCTTCACGAGGAACACCCCGGCGAGGACGACGGCCATCCCGGCCACCGCCCGCACGGTCAGCTGCTCGCCGAGGACCAGGGCGCCCAGCACGGTGGACACGACCGGCAGCAGGTAGCCGACGGTGGCGGCGCCGGTCGGGCCCTCGGTGGCGATCAGGCGGTAGTTGAGGTGGAAGGTCAGCCCGGTGCAGGCGATGCCGAGGACGGTGACGGCGGCCAGGCCGAGCGGATCGGCGCCGGCGAGCGGGTTCAGCGGGCCGACCGTGGGCAGGGCGATCGTGCTCAGCCCGGCGGCGGCGGAGAGCTGGGCGGCGGAGAGGGCGAGCGGGGCGGTGGCCGTCCCGGCGAATGCTCGGGCCATGTAGGCGAAGGCGATGGCGTAACTCGCCGCCGCGCCCAGCAGGGTGAGCGCCCCGGGGATGCTGAGGCCTCCGCCGGCACCGCCGCTTCCGTCACCGATGCCGTCACCGATGCCGCTGCCGTCGCGCCACGGGGCGAGGATCAGCAGCACACCGGCGAAGCCGAGCAGCAGACCGGCGAGGCACAGTGGGCCCCGGGCGCGCTCGGTCCCGAGGGCGAGGCCGATCAGCAGCGACCAGAGCGGGGTGGTCGCGTGCAGCACCCCGGCCAGGCCGGAGCCGACGCTGCGTTCGCCGTAGGCGGTCAGCAGGAACGGCAGGGCGTTGCAGAAGAACGCGGCCACGGCGAGCCGCCGCCAGAGCGCGCCGCCGCGTGGCAGGCGTTGCCCTGCGGAGCGGGCGAGCAGCAGCAGGACGGCGGCACCGAGGGCGGCGCGCAGCACGGTGATCTGCACCGGGGTGAGCCCGTGTTGCAGTGCGAGCCTGATCCAGAGGAAGCCTGAGCCCCAGAGCAGTGCGAGGACGGCCATCCGCAGCACGGTCCAGCTCCTTGTCGGTGGTGGTGTCGGTCGGGTTCCGGGTGTCGGCCGGGTGTGGGGTATCGGCCGGGTGTGGGCTGTCGGCCGGGTGTCGGGGTGCCCGATGACGGTCGCGCGCGGTGATCACTTAGCACAAGCGAAAAGTTCTGAACCACCTTTAAGCTGCGCTGTATGAATGCCTCACTCGACGTCCGCCGGATGCAGGTGCTGCGAGCCGTGGTCGACCACGGCTCGGTGAGCGCGGCCGCCGCCGCTCTCGGCTACACCCCGTCCGCCGTCAGCCAGCAGGTGACGACGCTGGAACGGGAGACCGGGACGGCACTGCTGGAACGGATCGGGCGGGGCGTGCGGCCGACCGCCGCCGGGCTGCTGCTCGCCGGACACGCGGCAGCCATCGACCGGCAGGTCGCCGAGGCGGGTGCGGCACTGGCCGACCTGCGGGCCGGACGCACCGGCTGCCTGACCGTCCGGTACTTCACCACGGCCGGCTCCGCCCTGGTGGCACCCGCGTTGGCCGTCTTCCGCCGCGAGTACCCGGGCGTGCGGCTCGACCTGGGCCTGACCGACCCCACCGACCCGCTCATCGAGGTACGGGACGGCCGGGCCGACCTCGCGGTGGTGTTCCGGTCCGAGGAGGCCCCGACCGGCCTGCGGTTGGTGCACCTGCAGGACGATCCGTACCGCGCCGTGCTGCCCCGGGGGCACCGGCTGGCCGGGCGGCGCGTGCTGGACCTGTCCGAGCTGGCGGACGAGCCCTGGGTCGGCGCCGAGCCGCCCGGCCCCTGTCGGAGCCTGGTGGAGGACGCCTGCGACGCGGCCGGGTTCCGCCCGACGCTCGCGGTGGACGGCGCGGACTACGTCACCGCGCAGGGCTTCGTCGCGGCGGGACTGGGGGTGTCACTGCTTCCGGAACTGGGCCTGACACAGCGCCATCCGGGGGTCACGGTCTGCCGGGTGCGCGGCCCGGAGCCGGTACGGACCCTGCACGCCGTCGTACGGGAGGGCGCCTGGGGGCAGCCGGTACTCGGGGCGCTGGTGGCCGCACTCCGATCGGTGGCAGCTCCGGCGTCGGCAGCAGCTCCGGCGTCGGCGGCGCAGGCAGTACGGGGGGTGTAGCGGCGCGGTGCGGCACCTCGACGGACCGGTGACGGAGGGCTGGCCGGCCTTCCGCGCCTGGACGGTGGAGCGGTGGGCCGAGGTCTCGGCGGCGATGCTGGAGCGGCGGACCCAGACCAACGAGGCTGGCCGCTGCGCCACCCTGCTGCCAATGCTGGCCTCGCTACCGCAGCCGCTGGCGCTGATCGAGGTGGGCGCCTCGGCCGGGCTCTGCCTGTACCCCGATCGGTATCGGTACCGGTACGTGGCTGGTACCGGTATTGCCGGTAGCGGTGGTGCGGTCGATGCCAACGGCGCGGCCGGTTCAGCCAGTTCGGCCGGTTCGGCCGGTTCGGCCGGTTCGGCTGCGGAATTCGGCGCGGCCGGCAGCCCGGTGACGCTGGACTGCGCGGTGAGCGGGCCGGTGCCCCCACTGGACGCCCTGCGGGAGCGGCTGCCCGAGGTGGTGTGGCGGACCGGGGTCGACCTCGATCCGCTGGACGTCCGGTCCGAGGAGGACATGCGCTGGCTGGAGTCCCTGGTGCGGCCGGAACAGACCCACCGGCTGGAGCGGCTGCGCGGCGCCGTCCAGGTCGCCCGGGCCGAACCGCCGCTGCTGGTGCGCGGTGATCTGAACGCCACCGTAAGGGAGTTGGTGGCGCAGGCCCCGGCGGGTTCGACGCCGGTGGTGTTCCACAGCGCGGTGCTCGCCTACTTGTCGCCGGAGGCGCGGGAGGAGTTCGCGGCGACCATGCGCGAGCTGCCCGCCCACTGGATCTCCAACGAGGCGGTCTCCGTTCTGCCGACCGTCACGGAGGGGACGGCCCACTCCCGGAGGGGACGGCCCCTACCGGAGCGGGCCCGTCACCCTCCGGGGCGCACCGTCGTCACTCCGTCCGTAGGGCCGTGACCGTCCGGGTGCGGGCGGCCCAGGTCGCGGGCAGGAGGGCTCCGAGCAGCGCCAGCGCCACCCCGCCGAATATCAGCGGCCCCACCACCGACGGGGCGAACACCGTGAGGTCCGCGTCCGGCACCCCGATACCGGCGGCGCGGGCCATCGCCGGCATCACCAGGTGGTGCGCCCCGACCCCGATCGGGACCCCGATCAGGCCTGCCAGCAGGCCGCTGCCGCAGACCGAGGTGAGCACCATGCCGACGGTCTGCCGGGGTGACATCCCGAGGGCCTTGAGCACCCCCAGGTCGTGCACCCGGTCCCGGGTGTCCAGCAGCACGGTGTTGAGCACCCCGAGCCCCGCCACAACCGAGAGCAGCAGGGTGAGCGTGCCCGCCAGGGTGTTCACCGCCAGCACCACGATGTTGATGTGCGCCTCTCCGGGGTCGGCGCTCAGCCCCATCGGCTTCACCACCGCGTCCAGGCCGTCGGCGAAGGACGCCGCGTCGGTGCCCGCGGTGAGGTCGATGTGGAAGGAGAACGCCTCGACGTGGACCACGCTGCCGAGCGGCTCCAGCGCGGCGCGGTCCAGGAACACCACGTCCTGGGTGGTCATGACCTCCCCGGTGATCCTCGCCGGGGTGGTGCGCCCGTGGTCGGCGAGGGTGACGGTGTCCCCCACCTTCAACTGGTTGGCCCGCAGGAAGGCGGCGCTGACCACCGTCTCGCCGGCGCCGTGGAACCAGCGGCCCGTGACCATCTGGAAGCCGCTCCAGGAGGCGTCGCCGGTGAAGGCCACGAGTTCGGCCCGGTCGGTGCTCCCGGCGACCGTCGCCGAGGCGGGCACGCTGCTGTACCAGGCCCGTGTCCCGGGGCGGGATTCGATCGCCTTCGCCACGGCCGCCTCGTCCACGTGGTCGACCGGCGCGGAGCCGTCGAACGGGACCTGGACCAGGACCTTGCCGGCGCGATCGGCCGCCAGGCCGTCCTGGATCGAGCTCAGGGAGAGCGTCAGCCCGACGCAGAGGGTGACCCCGGCCGTGCCGAGCACCACCGCGGCGGCGACGGTCGCCGAGCGGCCCGGCCGGTTCAGCGGGGACGCCAGCCCGAGGCTGAGGGCCCTCGGCACCGGCAGCCGGCCGATCGCGTCCCGCACCCCGGACAGCAGGCCCGTCATTCCGGCCCGGCCCGCCGCCCCGCCGGCGGCCGCCCGCTTGGCGCCCGGCGCCGTCCGGCCGACCGCGAGCGCCTCCACGGTGCGCAGCCGCCCGGCCCGCAGGGCCGGCACCAGTGCGGTGCCGACCACCGCGCCCAGGGCCGCGACCGCGACCACCGCGTCCACCCAGGGCGGGATGCCGAGCAGGCCGCCGCGCAGGGCCTTGTGGGCCAGTCCCAGCACCGGCACGGACAGCAGGTTGCCGCCCAGCACGCCGAGCGCGGTGCCGATCCCGGCGGGGATCAGCGCCTGGCCGACGTAGGCCCGCGCCACCTGGGCCGGAGTGAAGCCCAGGGACTTGAGGATGCCGATCCGCCGGGTGGCGGCGCTCACCGCGCCGCTGACCACGACACCGATGATCAGCACCGACATGGCCAGGCCGAGCACCCCGAAGGCCGTGACGAAGGGGACGAAGGTCGAGGCCGTCCGGTTGGCCTCCTCCCGGGCGGGCCGGTAGGAGGTGGCCTTGATGAGCGCACCGCTCGGCACCGCGGCGGCGATCGCCGCGTGGTCGGCGTCCACCTCGGCGTCGCTGCCCGCGTGGGCGAAACGGTAGAGGTACTGGGCGGCGGGTGTCGTACCCGGCGCCGTCAGCCCGGCCACCTGCTCGGGGGCGACCCAGCCGTCCGCGCTCCAGGAGACCGAGTCGGCCAGGCCGACGACCTTGAGCGTCGGGTGCCCCGGCAGCTCCGGGAACTGTGCGGTGTCCCCGACCGCCAGCGGGGAGTGCCCGTTCAGGAACACCACCTCGCCGGGGCCCGCGATCCAGCGGCCCATGGTGATCCGCAGGTCGTCCATCGGGCCGTCCTGGGCCCGGCCGACCAGCGTCATCGGCGGCAGCAGGCTGCCCGCCGGCGGGATCCTGGTGTCCTGACCGGCCCGCGGTTGGAGGGTCACCGCTGGGTAGGGGCCGGCCGAGGCCGTCACCCCGGGCACGTGCGCGGCCGCGGCCAGCTGGGCGGGGCTCGCCTTCGTCCCGTCGTACAGCACGTTGAGGTGCGCGCCGCGCTGGTCGGTGAAGGCGCGCTCGTACGGGCCCTGGGCGGCGACCACCAGCCCGAGGGCGAGGACGCACGCCGTCACGGACATCATCGTGGTGAGCACCATGACCAGGGTCTGCACCCGCCTGCGGCCCACCCCGGCGCGGACCACCTTGCCCATCGCGTTCATGCGCCCACCCCGCTCCGGCCGCCGGAGGCCGGCACCGCCGCCGTGTCCCGGACCAGGCGGCCGTCGAGCAGCTCGATCGTCCGGTCGGCACAGGCCTCGGCGAGCGCGGTGTCATGGGTGACCAGCAGGATCGTCTGGCCCTCGGCGTTGAGCCCGCGGAGCAGGTCGCGCACGTCGGCGGCGGAGGCGGTGTCCAGTGCCCCCGTCGGTTCGTCGGCCAGCAGCAGCGGCGGACGGTTCATCAGCGCCCGGGCCACCGCGACGCGCTGGCGCTCGCCGCCGGAGAGCCGACCGGGGAAGGCCTTCGCGTGCCGGGCCACCCCGAGCCGCTCCAGCAGCTCCCCTGCCCGGGCCCGGGCCTGCTCCCGCCGCATCCCGGCGAGTTGGGCCGGGAGCAGCACGTTGTCCTCGACGTTCAGGTCGTCCAGCAGGTTGAAGAACTGGAACACCATGCCGATCCTGGTCCGCCGGTACTCGGCGAGCGCGGCCTCGCCGAGTTCGTGGACGGCCACGCCGTCCACCTCGACGCCGCCCTCGCTCGGGCGGTCGAGGCCGGCGACCAGGTTCAGCAGGGTGGACTTGCCGCTGCCCGAGCGGCCGAGCACCGCCACCGCCTCGCCGGCCCGCACGTCGAGGTCGAGCCCGGCCAGGGCGGGACGGGCGGCGTCGGATCGGTCGTACGTCTTGCTGACGCCGCGGATCCTGATGATCGGCGCGTTCACGGGCCCTCCAGGGTTCGGGGTCCGGCTCCGGGGGACCCGGTACCGGCTGACGGAACATCACGCTACGAATCCGCGGTCCGGACCGGACAGCCGTCTGAGCGGCCTCCTCGGGGTGTATCCAGATACACCCCGAACTGGGTGTTCAGGCCTAGAGCGCCGGACGATCACGGCGGGCAGACTGACTCCGCGGAAGATCGGGACGGACGCCCACGGAGGGCTCCGGCCCACAGGCTTCGGGTCCCCGCAGGGGCCCGGGACGGAAGGGGGCGACATGAGGACGGGAGCGATCACCGGGGTGGCTCGACGGCTGGGCCGGGCCTGCGCGGACGGCGTGCGCGCCTGGTACGTGGCGACGATGGCCGTGACGGGGCTGATCTCGCTGCTGGCCGGGCCGATCGTGCTGGGTGCCGCGCTGTTCGGCCCGGACGAGTCCGGGCACTTCGGGCCGGGCGGGCCGCTGATCCTGACGGTGCCGATGGGGCCGGTCGCCCTCTGGGCGCTCTGCTGGGCCACCGGCGGCTCCGGCCGGGCGGTGGGGGCCGTGCTGTTCGCCCCGGGCGCGCTCGCGGTGACGGCGACCCACCTGTACGGCGGCGCCGCGCCCGGCGGCCGGTCCGTCTCGCTCTGGGTGGCGCCGTCGCTGCTGGTGCTCGGGCTGTTCGGCGCACGCTGGATCGCCACCGAGAGCCGGCGGGTCGTCGAGCAGTGGAGCGGGCGGCCGATCCCGGTGCCGTACCGCCGCCCGGCCGAGGGGAACAGCGCCTGGCAGCGGCTGTCGGCCGGCGGCTGGCTGGCCGACCCGGCGACCTGGCGGGACCTCGCCTGGGCTCTCCTCACCGGATTCGCCGTGCTGTTCACGGCCGCGATCGTGGTGCTGACGCCGATCGCCATGGAGATCTTCGGCCGGAACGGACTGCTGTTCCCACTGACGATCGTCTACGGCATGGGTTTCTGGGTGGCCCCGTTCGCGCTCCTGTGGGCGGCACCGCCCGTCCTGCGGGTGCACGAGAAGGCGGCCAGGTCCCTGCTCGGGCCCTCCCGGCAGACCGAACTCGCCCGCCAGGTCAGCCATCTGGCACGCACCAGGGCGGACACCATCGACGCCGGGGCGGCCGAGCTGCGCCGGATCGAGCGGGACCTCCACGACGGGGCGCAGGCCCGGCTGGTGGCGCTGGGCATGCTGCTGACCGTCGCGGAGCAGGTGAAGCACGACCCGGACGCCCTCGGGCCGCTGCTCGCCGAGGCCCGGACGTCCTCGGTGAAGGCGCTCAGCGAGCTACGGGACTTGGTCCGGGGCATCCACCCCCCGGTGCTGGCCGACCGCGGCCTGGCCGACGCGGTGGAGGCGACCGCGCTGGACCTGCCCCTTCCGGTCACCTTCACCGGCGGCCTGCCCGGCCGGGCCCCGGCCCCGGTGGAGTCGGCCGCCTACTTCGCGGTGAGCGAACTGCTGGCCAACGCGGTGAAACACGCTGGAGCCTCGCACATGTGGATCGAGATAGGGCACAGTGACGGGCTGCTGCGGATATCGGTCACCGACGACGGGCGCGGAGGCGCGGACCCGTCCCGGGGCACCGGCCTCAGCGGAACCGAACGCCGACTGGCCGCCTTCGACGGGGTACTCGCGATCAGCAGTCCGTCCGGCGGACCGACCATCGTGAACCTGGAGATCCCGTGCGCGTTGTCATCGCCGAAGACCTCTTCCTCCTCCGGGACGGGCTGACGCGGTTGCTGGAGGCCAACGGCATGAAGGTCACCGCGGCGGTCGAGAACGGCGAGCAGCTGCTCGCCGCGATCGCCGCCGACCGACCCGACATCGCCGTGGTCGACGTGCGACTGCCGCCGAGCTTCACGGACGAGGGGCTGCGCGCGGCACTCGCCGCCCGGCAGGCCCACCCGGGACTCCCCGTACTGGTGCTCTCACAGTTCGTGGAACAGCTCTACGCCCGCGAGCTGCTGGCCGGCAGCTCCGGCGGGATCGGCTACCTGCTCAAGGACCGCGTGCTGGACGGTGCCCAGTTCCTCGACGCCGTCCGCCGGGTCTCCCAGGGCGGTACGGCCATGGATCCGGAGGTGATCACCCGGCTGCTCACCCACAACTCCTCGGCCGGCCCGGTCTCCACCCTCTCCCCGCGCGAGCGGCAGGTGCTGGCGCTGATGGCCGAGGGCCGCTCGAACGCGGCGATCGCCCAGCAGCTGGTGATCACTGAGCGGGCGGTCGCCAAGCACACCGCGTCGATCTTCGTCCGCCTCGACCTCCAGCCTTCCGACGACGACAACCGCCGGGTCCTGGCCGTCCTGGCCTACCTCAACAACTCCTGACGGCCCCGACGACCCCGACGACCTCGACGACAACGGGAAGACAGGAGAACGAGGGCGGGACAGTACCGGGAGAAGGACGAGGGCGGGAGGCGGGGAGAGTGGGCAGAAAGGAAGGAAAGCAGGCATGATTGATTGAACGCGGACAAGTAAGGGGTGCCCCTCCGCGCCAGGGGGCTCGCCCTCCTCCGAACGGGTCATCTACCCTGGTGAGGTGCTCATCCTTGTTCGCCGCCGCCACGTGGACCTGCTCCGCGTGACGACCATGTCCTGTCGACGCTCCGGCTGAACCTCGCGCCACCCACCCTCACGGCAGCCCCGACGCGGCCGCCACCACCTCCCGGCTACCGGAGCACCCGCCCCACCAGGCGCGGCTCCGGCCTTCCCTGGTCGACCACCGGGACCAGCCGGGACGAGACCAGCGGATGTCACACATGACGCAGCAGCACACGCCCATATCCGGAACCGGCTCCACCCCGGAGGCGCACCCCGAGGCCCTCCCGGTGATCGACCTCTCGCTCGCCGACGGCAGCCCCGAGGACCGCCGCCGCCTGCACGACGAGCTCCGTGCCGCCGCCACCGGCGTCGGCTTCTTCCAGCTCGTCGGCCACGGCGTCACCCCGGAGGAGACGGCCGCTCTCACCGGAGCCATGCGCGCCTTCTTCGCCCTCCCCGAGGCCGACCGGCTCTCCGTGAGCAACCTCAACTCCCCCCACTACCGCGGCTACACCCGCACCGGCGACGAGCGCACCGGCGGCAGCCAGGACTGGCGCGACCAGCTGGACATCGGCGCCGAGCTGCCCCCGCACACCCCCGGCAGCGGCGAGCCCCCGTACTGGTGGCTGGAGGGCCCCAACCAGTGGCCGGCCGCGCTCCCCGAGCTGCGCACCGCCGCGCTCGGCTGGATCGACCACCTCGGCGCGGTCGCCCGCCGCCTGCTGCACGAGCTCCTCACCTCGATCGGCGCCCGCCCCGACTTCTACGACGACGCCTTCGCGGGCCACCCCCACCTGCGGCTCAAGCTGGTCCGCTACCCGGGCACCGCGCCGGACGGCGCCGGCCAGGGCGTCGGTGCCCACAAGGACTACGGGTTCATCACCCTGCTCCTCCAGGACACCGTCGGCGGGCTCCAGGTGGAGCGCCCGGACGGCACCTTCCTGGACGTCCCGCCGCTCGACGGCGCCTTCGTGGTCAACCTCGGCGAACTGCTGGAGGTGGCCACCGACGGCTACCTCAAGGCGACCAGCCACCGCGTGGTCAGCCCGGCCGGAGCCCGCGAGCGCTACTCCGTCCCGTTCTTCTACAACCCCCGTCTCGACGCCCACGTCGAGCCGCTCGACTTCCCCCTCGCCCACCACGCCCCCGGCGCCACCGAGGACCCGGCCAACCCCCTCTTCGCCGACTTCGGCTTCAACGAGTGGAAGGGCTACACCCGGGCCCACCCCGAGGTCACCCGCCGCCACCACGCCGCCCTCGCCTGACCCGCCGCCCGCGAGAGGCCCCGCAGGTGCCCCGACCGGCGCCCGCCCCGACACCGGGGCGGGCGCCGGTTCGCCGTCTCCGGTCCCTCGTGCTCACCATCCCCGGACCACCGGCCCAGGTTCGCCGGCCCCGGGCCGCCGACCCAGGTTCACCGGCCTCCGGGCCGTCCACCCCGTCCGATGGACCTGATCGCACCGCACTGTCACACTGCAACTGTCACAGCAGGAGTGTGCCAGCGCGGGAGGCAGCAGATGGGGGAGCACGGCGCCGGGGTGGGCGAGGTGCGGCTGACGGTGGACGAGTTGGCGGCGCGGGCCGGGGTGACGGTGCGGACGGTGCGGTTCTACGGGACGAAGGGGCTGCTCCCGCCGCCGGAACTGGGTCCGCGGCGGGTGGGGCTGTACGGGGCCGCGCACCTGGACCGGCTGGGGCTGATCGAGGAGTTGCAGCGGCAGGGGCTGACCCTGGCCGCGATCGAGCGCTACCTGGCCCGGCTGCCGGAGGACAGCACCCCGCTGGGCCTGGCCATCCACCGGGCGCTGGTGGCGTCCTGGACGCCGGAGACGGCCGAGGAGGTGGGCCGGGCCCAGTTGGAGCGGCGGGCCGGTCGGGGGTTGTCGGAGGAGCAGGTGGAACGCCTGGTCGCGATGGGGGCGCTGGAGCGCACCGCCGACCCGGAGGTGTTCCGGACGGATCCGGGCCTGCTGCCGCTGGGCGTACGGATCCTGGACGTGCCGATCCCGCTGGAGACGCTGCTGGCCGCCCGGGCGGTGGTGGTGGAGCACAGCCGGGCGACCGCGCGGGAGCTGCAGCGGCTGTTCCGGGAGACGGTCTGGAAGCCGTACCGGGAGAGCGAGCCGGATCCGGCGGAGCTGGCCCGGATGAAGGAGCTGACCGACCACATCCAGCCGATGGTGGCGCAGGCGCTGGTCACCGCGTTCCAACGCTTCCTGCGCGAGGAGTTGGGCGACGAGCTGGGCGAGGCGTCGGGCGCGGAGTCGGGCCCGGACTCGGGCCCGGACTCGGGCCCGGACTCGGGCCCGGAACCCGGCAACTAGCAGGAGCCGGGCGGGCGGGGCCGCGCCCTCCCGCGCACGACCCCACCCGCTCCGCCCACCCGCTCGGCGCGCCCGCTCCGCGCACCCGCTCGGCCCGCCCAGCACGCTCCGCGCACCCGCTCGGCCCGCCCAGCACGCTCCGCCCGCGCGCTCCGGTCAGTCGGTGAAGGTCCGCCCCTCCGCCGCGATCCGCTCCAGCAGGGCCGGCGGCGCGAACCGCTCGCCGTAGGCGGCGGCGAGCTCGCGGGCGCGGGCCGCGAAGCCGGCCGGGCCGCCCGGGTAGCCGTTGATGTACTGGAAGACGCCGCCCGTCCAGGCCGGGAAGCCGATGCCCAGGATGGAGCCCACGTTGGCGTCGGCGACCGAGGTGAGCACGCCCTCCTCCAGGCAGCGCACCGAGTCGATCGCCTCGCTGAACAGCATCCGCTCCTTGAGGTCCTCGAACGGGACCTCCGAGGGCTCGGCCGGTTCGGCGCCGTCGGCGCCACCGGCAAAGTGCCCCAGCAGCCCCGGCCAGAGCCGGCCGCGCCGGCCGTCCTCGCCGTACTCGTAGAAGCCCGCGCCGCCGCTGCGCCCGGGGCGGCCGAACTCGTCGACCATCCGGTCCACCACCGTGTCCGCCGGGTGCGGGGTCCAGGTGCCGCCGGCGGCCTCGACCGCGCGCCGGTACTCGTCGCGGATCTTGCGCGGCAGGGTGAGGGTGAGCTCGTCCATCAGGGAGAGCACCTTGGCGGGGTAGCCGGCCTGGGCGGCGGCCTGCTCGACGGAGGCCGGGTGGATGCCCTCGCCGACCATGGCGACGCCCTCGTTGAGGAACTGGCCGATCACTCGCGAGGTGAAGAAGCCGCGGGAGTCGTTGACGACGATCGGGGTCCGGTCGATCTGCCGGACGAGGTCGAAGGCGCGGGCGAGCGCCTCGTCGCCGGTCTGCGGGCCCCGGATGATCTCGACCAGGCGCATCTTGTCGACCGGCGAGAAGAAGTGCAGGCCGATGAAGTCGCCGGTGCGTCGGACGCCTTCGGCGAGCACGCCGATCGGCAGGGTGGAGGTGTTGGAGCAGAGCAGCGCGTCGGGGGCGACCACGCCCTCGATCTCCTGGAACACCTTGTGCTTGAGCTCGGTGTTCTCGAAGACGGCCTCGATCACCGCGTCGCAGCCGGCCAGGTCGGCGGCGTCGCCGGTGGGGGTGATCCGGGCCAGCAGTTCGTCGCGCTTCGCCTCGGTGGAGCGGCCGCGAGCGATCGCCTTGTTCAGCAGGCCCTCGGAGTAGGCCTTTCCGCGCTCGGCGGCCTCGGTGCTGACGTCCTTGAGCACGACCTCGATGCCGGCCTTGGCACAGGTGTAGGCGATGCCGGCGCCCATCATCCCGGCGCCGAGCACGGCGACCTTGCGGACCAGCCGCTTCTCGACGTCCTTGGGTCGTCCGGCGCCGGAGTTGACCGCCTGCATGTCGAAGAACAGCGCCTGGATCATGTTCTTGCTGGTCTGCCCGCAGGCCAGCTCGGTGAAGTAGCGGGCCTCGATCACCATCGCGGTGTCGACGTCGACCTGGCTGCTCTCCACCGCGGTGGCCAGCACGTTGCGCGGGGCCGGGTAGGGCGCGCCGTTGAGCTGCTTGCGCAGGTTGGCCGGGAAGGCGGGCAGGTTGGCGGCGAAGGCGGGGGTGGCGGGGGTGCCGCCGGGGATCTTGTAGCCCTTGACGTCCCAGGGCTGGACGGCGGTCGGGTTGGCCTCGATCCAGGCCTTCGCCCGGGCCGTCAACTCCTCGGGGGTGTCGACCAGTTCGTGCACCAGTCCGTGCTCCAGCGCCTGCGCCGGGCGGTACTGGCGGCCCTGCAGCAGGAATTTCAGCAGGGCGTCGGTGATGCCGAACAGCCGCACGGTGCGGACCACACCGCCACCGCCCGGCAGCAGGCCGAGGGTGACCTCGGGCAGGCCGATCCGGCTGGCGGGGGTGTTCAGCGCGATCCGGTGGTGGCAGGCGAGGGCGATCTCCAGACCGCCGCCGAGCGCGCTGCCGTTGACGGCGGCGACGACCGGCTTGCCGAGGGTCTCCAGCTTGCGCAGCGAGCGCTTGATCCGCATGGACTTCTCGAAGACGGCCCCGGCGTCCTCGGGGCGGGCGGCGGACAGCATCCGCAGGTCTCCCCCGGCGAAGAAGGTCTTCTTGCCGGAGGTGACCACCACGCCGCGCAGCGCGTCGCCGAGGCCGGCCAGCCGCTCGACGGTGGCCTCGAAGTCGGCCGTGAAGGCCTCGTTCATGGTGTTGACGGACTGGGTGGGGTCGTCGAGGACGAGGGTGACCACGCCGTCCCGGTCCTGCTCCCAGCGGATGGTGGTGGTGTCGCTCATGGGTTCAAGGTCTCCAGGTCTACCGGGGGGAGAGGGGGATCAGACGCGCTCGACGATGGTGGCGACGCCCATGCCGCCGCCCACGCACAGGGTGACCAGGCCGTAGCGCAGGTCGCGCCGCTCCAGCTCGTCGACGACGGTGCCGAGCAGCATCGCGCCGGTCGCGCCGAGCGGGTGGCCGAGCGCGATCGCGCCGCCGTTGACGTTCACCTGGTCGGGCCGGAAGCCGAGTTCGCCGATGAAGCGCAGGGCGACCGCCGCGAAGGCCTCGTTGATCTCGACCAGGTCGATGTCGGCGGCGGTGAGCCCGGCCTTGGCGAGGGCCTTGCGGGTGGCCGGGGCGGGGCCGGTCAGCATGATGGTCGGCTCGGAGCCGGACACGGCCGCGGAGACGATCCGGGCGCGCGGGCGCAGCCCGTACCGCTCGCCGACCTCGCGGTTGCCGATCGCGACGAGGGCGGCGCCGTCCACGATGCCGGAGGAGTTGCCCGCGTGGTGGACGTGGTCGATGGCCTCCACCCAGTGGTACTTCTGCAGGGCCACGGCGTCGAAGCCGCCGGCCTCGCCGATCGCCGCGAAGGAGGGCTTGAGGCCGGCCAGGGTCTCGACGGTGGTGCCGGGGCGGATGAACTCGTCGCGCTCCAGCACGACCAGGCCGTTGCGGTCGCGCACCGGGACGACCGAGCGGTCGAACAGGCCGTCCGCCTGCGCCTTGGCGGCGCGTGCCTGGGACTCGGCGGCGAACGCGTCCACGTCGGTGCGGGAGAAGCCCCCGATGGTGGCGATGAGGTCGGCGCCGATGCCCTGCGGGGCGAAGTTGGTCTCGTACGAGGTCATCGGGTCGGCGAACCAGGCGCCACCGTCCGAGGCCATCTTGACCCGGGACATCGATTCCACGCCGCCGGCCAGGATCAGGTCCTCCCAGCCCGAACGGACCTTGGCGGCGGCCAGGTTGACGGCCTCCAGGCCCGAGGCACAGAAGCGGTTCTCCTGGACGCCGGCCACCGTGTCGGGCAGGCCGGCCGCGATGGCGGCGATCCGGGCGATGTCGGAGCCCTGGTCGCCGATCGGGCTGACCACGCCGAGCACGATGTCGTCGATCGCCGCCGGGTCCAACTCGGGGTAGCGGCGGCGGATCTCGTGGATCAGGCCGACGACCAGGTCGATCGGCTTGGTGCCGTGCAGCGAGCCGGTGGCCTTGCCGCGGCCGCGCGGGGTGCGGATCGCGTCGTAGACGTACGCTTCGGTGGTCACGATGGGGATGCCTTTCGGGGCAGGGGGGTTGGCGGAGGGGTCAGCCGAGGATGGAGCGGCCGACGATCTCCTTCATGATCTCGGTGGTGCCGCCGTAGATCGTCTGGATGCGACCGTCGGTGAACGCCCGGGCGACCGGGAACTCGCTCATGTACCCGTAGCCGCCGTGGAGTTGGAGGCAGCGATCGGCCGTGCGCTTCTGCAGTTCGGTGGCCCACCACTTGGCCATCGAGGCGTCCGCCGGGGTGAGCGCGTAGCGGTTGTGCTCGGTGATGCAGCGGTCGACGAAGGTCCGGGTGATCGCGCACTCGGTGGCCAGTTCGGCGATCTCGAAGCGCACGTGCTGGAGCTTGGCCAGTGGCCGCCCGAACGCCTCGCGCTGCTTGACGTAGTCGGTGGTGATCTCGACCAGGTACTCGGCACCGGCGATCGCCGCGGCGGCGATGGTGAGCCGCTCCTGGGCGAGGTTCTGCATCAGGTGGACGAAGCCGCCGTTGAGCTCGCCGAGCAGGTTCTCCTTCGGCACCCGGACGTCCTCGAAGAACAACTCCGCGGTGTCCTGGGCCTTCTGGCCGATCTTGTCGAGGTTGCGGCCGCGCTCGAACCCGGGCGTCCCGCGCTCGACCACCAGCAGGCTCAGCCCGTGCGCACCGCCCTCCGGCGTGGTCCGGGCGACCACGACGACCAGGTCGGCCAGGATGCCGTTGGAGATGAAGGTCTTGGCGCCGTTCAGCACGAAGTGGTCGCCCCGGTCCACCGCCTGGGTGCGGATGCCCTGGAGGTCGGAACCGGTGCCGGGCTCGGTCATCGCGATCGCGGTGATCAGCTCACCGCTGCAGAAGCCGGGCAGCCAGCGCCGCTTCTGCTCCTCGGTGGCGAGCGAGGTGAGGTACGGGCCGATGATGTCGTTGTGCAACCCGATCGCCAGCCCGGACGCACCGGCCCGGGCGAACTCCTCGGCCACCACGGCGGCGTAGCGGAAGTCGGGCGAACCGCCACCGCCGAACTCCTCGGGCACCGCGATGCCCAGCAGGCCCTGCCGGCCCGCCGCCGACCAGACCGAGCGGTCGACGATGCCCGCCTTCTCCCAGCGGTCGTAGTGCGGCAGCACCTCCTTGGCGAGGAAGGCCTTCACGGTGGCCCGGAAGTCCTCGTGCTGCTCGGTGAAGATCTCGCGCTGCAACGCTACTCCCCTTGTTCGGTCGCGGAGTTGAGAGGTTCGGTGGCACCGTCCGGCGGGTCGAGCGCCGGCACGCCCCAGTCCCGGGCCACCTCCGCCGTGTCCGCGCCCGGCCGGGCCGGCGGGCGGCGCAGCGCCCCGGGGGTGGCGGAGAACCGCGGGGCGGGGGCGGGCTGGGTGACGCCACCCGCCTCGACGTACGTGCCGCGCGCCGACAGGTGCTCCTCGGCGGCGGCCTGACGCATCGTCAACACCGGCTCCACGCAGGCGTCGGAGCCCGCGAAGACGGCCTCCCACGCGGCCCTGGTCCGGGTGGCGAAGCGGGCGGCGATCAGGGCCCGCAGTTCGTGCCAGCGGGCGAGGTCGTACTGGCCGGGCGCGTCCGGGCCGAGCTCCAGGAGGCGGGCGAACTCCGCGTAGAACCGGGGCTCCAGGGCGCCCACCGCGAGGTGCCCGCCGTCGGCGGCCCGGTAGACCGCGTAGAACGGGGCGCCGCCGTCCAGCAGGTTGACGCCCCGGCGGTCCTGCCAGTGGCCGGCCGCGAGCAGGCCCCAGAGCATGCTGCCCAGGTGCGCCGCGCCATCCACGATCGCGGCGTCCACCACCTGCCCGGCACCGGTGGCGCGGGCGTGGTGCAGCCCGGCGAGCAGGCCGACCACCAGGTAGAGCGAGCCGCCCGCGTAGTCGCCGAGCAGGTTCGCCGGGATCCCGGGCGGCGCGTCGGCCCCGCCCTCCGCGGCGACCAGCCCGAGCACCCCGGCCACCGCCGCGTACCCGAGGTCGTGCCCGGCGGTGGCGGCCCGCGGCCCCTGCTGGCCCCACCCGGTCATCCGCCCGTACACCAGGGCCGGGTTGCGCGCCAGGCACACCTCGGGGCCGACCCCGAGCCGCTCCGCCACCCCCGGCCGGTAGCCCTCGATCAGCAGGTCGGCCCGCTCGACCAGGTCCAGCACCAGGCCGGGCCCCTCCGGCGACTTGAGGTCCACCAGCACCGACCGCTTGTTCCGGTTGGTCAGGTCGTACGCCGGGTCCGTCCCGAGCGGCGAGGGCTCCGGGCGGTCCACCCGCACCACGTCCGCCCCGAGGTCGCCCAACAGCATGGCCGCGAACGGCGCCGGCCCGATCCCGGCCAGCTCGACCACCCGCACCCCCGCCAACGGGCCCGCAGCGGCGGCCGGACCGCCCACCGGGCCGAATGCCGAACCGGAGGCCGAACCGGAGGCCGAACCGGTTGCCGGGCTGGTCGCCGAACCGCTCGCCGGACTGCTCGTGTCACGCACTGGCCGCAGACCCTCCGGGGTTTGACAGTAAAGCTGTAACACTCGCGATGATAGGGAAGCGACCCGCCGGTAACAAGCCCTCGCCCCCGCGGCCGTGTCACCGCTTCCCCGCCAATTCCCCCCTGACGAAACCTTGATGGAGCCGATCACGCCCGGTGCAACCGGCGGCACGGAGGGTGCGTCGGTGTACTGACGGAGCCGACCTGTACGGTCGTCATGCCGAAGGGGGTGCACGAACCCCCGCCGACCAGGGGAGGAACACGCAGACATGGGCAGCCCGTACTTCACCACCGGACCGGTCGCCCCGGCCACGGACCCGATGCCGAGCACGACGGCCAAGAAGTCGCCGTACGCCCCGCCGGCGCCGGCCGACGGCGGCAACACCGTGCCGCCCCTCCCCTTCATCCCGCCCGGCAAGGCCACCAGCCGGCTGGACACCCCGTACGAGCTCACCGCCTCCGCCGGAATGGCCCGCCAGATCGCCACCGACCTCGACGGCGCCAACAGCAAGGCCGGGCCCGGCGCGCACAGCCTCACCGAGTACGCGAGCACCGCGTCGACCAAGATCCGCGGCTTCTCCTTCGGCGGCGCCCTCACCGGCGCCACGGAGCGCTGGCTGCAGCAGTGCAAGACCCTGCACGACAAGCTCGACAACGCGGCAACCGGCCTCGACCAGACCCGGCAGAACTACCACTCCAACGAGATCACGACCGTCGCCGACCTGCGCGCGGCCCGGTAGAAGTCAGAAGGGGGAACGGACACATGGTGTCCTTCAAGGAACTGCACGAAGCCGACTTCTCCGGGGTCTCCGACGCCGCCGAGGCGTGGGCCGGGGTCGCCAAGGCCCTCACCGCCCTGGACGGCCGGGTCACCAAGGACCTCACCAGCACCGCGCAACGGGCCGGCTGGAAGGGCGATGCCGCCGACAGCGGCACCAAGGCGCTGCAAGGCATCGACGACGACTTCAAGAAGGGGTCGGCCGTCGCCACCGCCCTCGCCGCGATCATGAAGACCGCCGCCGAGGACTTCACCGCCGCCCGCCGCGACCTCGACACGGCCCTCCACGACGCCCAGACCCAGGACCTGAGCGTCTCGGCGGACGGCACGGTCAGCTGGAGTCTGCCGAAGGGGGCGAAGAACGACCCCGACAGCGAACAGCTGGCGCGAGACCTGAACGCCAAGGCCAAGGCCGTGTCGGAACGGCTGAACAAGGCCGTCGAGAAGGCCACCGCCGCCGATCAGCTGGCCACACTCCACCTCCAGAGCGACATCGGCACCAGCAACGCCGTCTTCAACCCCACGCCCGGCCGCACCGGCCCGGTCACCGACGCCAAGCGCGCCACCGACCTGATGTCCAAGGGCGGCAGCCTCACCGACGACCAGCTCAAGGAACTGCAGACCCTGCTGGCCGCCAACACGGGGAACAAGGACTTCGCGACCACGCTGCTCAACGGCCTCAACTACGGTGGCAAGACCGGCCCGGAAGCCTTCCTGGAGTACAGCAAGGCCTACGGTGACCTCGCCCACGGCAACCACAACGCCAAGGGCTACCAGGACGTGTACGGCAACCTGTCGGTCCTCCTCGCCAACGGCACCCGCGACGGCGGCATGGGCAAGGACTGGGAAGCCGGACTCTTCGCGGCCGCCCGCCGCCCGGGCGGTTCGGCGGCGGGATGGAACGACAACTATCCGGCACTCACCGCCCTCATGGAGGCGAAGGGGAACTTCGATCCGGCCTTCGTCCGCAGGGTCGGCACCAACCTGCTCGACTACGAGGCCTCCAGCAAGGTCAAGGGCGAGGAGCTGTGGGGCCCGAACTGGCTCAACAACCCCGAGAAGGGCGACCCGCTGGCCCCGCTGCTGCGGATGATGAAGGGCGATCTGGCGACGACCCAGGCCTTCCTCGACCCGAGCCAGAACCAGAACCTCAGCCACCTGCTCAGGGACCGCGGCTGGCTCAGCGACGACCAGGAGAGCAAGCTTCCCCCGGGCGTGCTGCCCAAGACATCCCACCGGATGTTCGTCGAAATGCTGGACGGCGCGGCGACCGGCCGCGAACCCGGCAGCACCCTGCCGCCCGTGCGACCGCACGACGCGATGATGACGCGGATCATGGACGGTGCGCTCTCGGCGCTGGGCGGGGACAAGGCGGGCGACCAGGCCCCGAACTACTCGGGGCTTCGCCGCCCGATGGCCGGGCTGATCAGCGAGTACGTCGCCGACACCCACGACATCCTCAGCCGTGACATGGCCGGCCCCTCCGAACCGGGCGGGCTGAACACCACCCGCGAGCAACTGCTCCGGGCGATCCGGGGAACCGCCGAGGACCCCGAGGCGTACGCGCTGATCCACCTGAGCGAGAGCCAGGAGGTGGCCCGACGGATGGCCGAGTACGGCCCGGAGGCGTTCAAGGACGTCAACGGCCGCCCGGATCCTAAGTTCGAGATGCTCGTCAACGACGCCAGCAAGGCCCTCGGGTCGCTCGACGCGGTCCAGGCGAACACCATCACGAACCATCGGGACGACGGCGTGTTCAAGGCCAACTGGGAAGCCAAGATGAAGTACCACTACATCGGCACGTTCGCGAACATGCTGCCCGGTTCGGCTTGGCTGCCGGTGGGCGACATCGCCCAGCGCTACGTGGACGTCGCCACCAGCAACTGGGCGAACAGTACGGCCGATGCCATCAACTCCAAGGCCCAGGGCGACATCAGCAGCCTCTACAGCGCCGGACAGATGCAGGTGCCGGACATGCTCACAACGAAGGCGGGCGAGTCCGGCATCCCTCTCCGCGACACGCAACTGGTCCAACTGTCCGACACGGCGAAGATGCACTACTACACGTCGATCACCGAGGCCTACAGGGCCGCGTTCGGCAATGGGTGATCGCGTGACGGAGCAACGACACGAGCCTTCGGACAGCAGCCCCGGGCGTATCGACGCGGCGCTCGAGCGACGCGGGTCCAGCAGCCGCCGTCCGCGCGTACGGGCCGCCGTGGCCGTGGCCGCCGTGACAGCGGTGGTGGCCGGTGCGGGAGCGTTCCTCGCGAACAACCTGAGCAATGCCTTCGGGCCGGACAGCGTGTGCGGTGGCGCCGTGAGTGCCGACGCGCTCACCGCTGCACTCGGATCGGGCAGGGTCAGCGAGCACACCTACGGCAACGGGGAACTGCGCAGCGGTACCGCGTCCTGCGTGGCAACGGTGAGTCGTGGAGTCTTCGGGAACGACCGGTCGGTCACGGTGGAACTGCGCGAGAACACCGGACTCTCCGCCCTCGCGGACGACTCGGGAGCCCGGTTGTTCGCCGCTTCGGCCAACGGAGGCGCGGTCGGCGCGGCCGCCGACCACCGGGCGTGGGCACTGCTCCCCGAGGGCTGCGACAACGGGCTGCGGGTCGCGGTCAGTTCGGGTGACGCCGACGGACCTGGGGCCCGAGAGCTCGCAGATCTCTCCGTGACGGTGGCCAACCGGATCGCGGGGCAGCGAACCTGCGGATCGACGCCGATGCCGGCGCCGCACATCCTGTCGGAGGCCGGAACGGAGCGCGACCTCAACCGCAGCGCCATCTGTGGTCTGCCCGGCTTCACCCTGCCCGACCTGCCGGGGAATCGCGGTCTCCGGGAAACCGCGACCACCGCCACCGACCCCCTGTGGGCCTGCCGCATCCACACCGACGCGCACCCCAGCCCCTCCGTCTCCTTCACCATCGGCACCGAGCCGCGGCTCCTGACCTCGGCCGCCCCGAAGGACGAACCGGGGCTCGGCCGGGCCCGCTGGGTCGGGTCGGACGAGATGGTGACGTCCTGCCAGGGCAAGCCCACCGTCTTCCGGTTGAGCTGGGACGGCGCCCAGAAGCTCATCCCCGACGACGACGAGACCTGGAAGCAGTTCCTCGCCGCCGGGGGCAAGGCGATCGGGTGTGAGCCGATCCTGTAGGAAATGGACGGGCGGGTGTCGGCGTAATGGTCTATTGTGCCGTCGGACCATTACGAACAACAGGGGGAACCGCCATGACCACCACTGATCTGCCCGCCGCTGCCCGGACGGTCGTCACCGTGTCCGAGCGGCTGGTGTTGAGCCGGCCGCAGGAGGGGGACGCGGAGGCGATGTTCGCCATCCACGGGGATCCGGAGACCAACCGGTACAACCCGGACGGGCCGCAGCGGGATCTCGCGGCGGCGCGGGAGCAGTTGGCCGGGTTCGTGGCGGACTGGCCGCGGGACGGGGTGGGGTACTGCATGGTGGCGACCCGGGAGGAGCCGGAGGTGGTGATCGGGGTCGCCGGGCTGTTCCTGCACTCGCTGGACGGGGAGCCGGTGTTCAACCTGTACTACCGGTTCCGGCCGTCGGCGTGGGGCAAGGGGTACGCGGCGGAGGCGTGCCGGGCGGCGATGGCGGAGGCGCTGCCGCGGTTCCCCGGGATCCCGGTGACGGCGCTGATCAGGGCGGACAACCTGCCGTCGCGCCGGTTGGCCGGGCGGCTCGGGCTGGTGCCGGACCCGGACGGGCGGGTGGACCAGGAGGACCGGCTGATCCACCGGATGGCGTAGGGAGGACGCGAGGATCCCCCGCCGGGGGGAGGGGGATCGCACCCCGGGCCGAGGCCGGGGCCCGGGGGGCGGCGGCAGCGTAGGGGGCATGAGGCGCAAGGAAGACGTGGTGCGGGGGGCGGCGGCCGGGATCGCGATGGCCGCCACGGTGCCCTATCTGACGCTGAAACTGTTGTGGCTGGCCGGCGCCCACGTGGGCGCGCGCGACGCGAAGGCGTTGGACAGCCTGTGGACGCTCAACCTCCTCACCTTCGGCATGGACGTGGTCGCGCTGCTGCTCGCGCTCGCCTTCGTCCGGCCGTGGGGGCGGCGGGCCCCGGCCGCGCTGGTGGCGTTCCCGATGTGGGTGGCGAGCGGCCTGCTGGGGACGATCCTGGTGGTCGTTCCGCTGGACCTGCTCGGCTCGCTGGTGTTCGGGGCGGAGCACCGGACGGCGGCGCAGCAGGCCGACGACGGCCTGGCGGGGTGGGTGTACGCCGTGGTCTACGGGGGCTTCGGGGTGCAGGGCGCCGCCCTGTTCACCGCCTTCGGGCTGTACGCCCGCCGACGCTGGACGGGCCTGCTCCACGACCGGATCGGCGACCTGCCCGACTCCCCCACCCGCAACGTGCAGCGGGCCTTCGCCGTGGTGGCCGCGCTGGTCGCGCTGGGGGTCGCGACGGCCCGGGCGTACTGGGCGGCGGGCGGGACGGTCGGGCTGCCGCTGCGGATGGCCGAGGAGTACGACCGGTCGATGGCGACGATGGACGCGGCCACCGCCGTGACCGCCGTCGCCGCGGCACTGGCGCTGCTGGTGCTGGTCTTCCGGCTCGGGCCGCGACGGCGGCTGCGGATGCCTCTGCTGGTGGCCTGGACCGGCGCGGGCTCGCTGTTCGGCTGGGGCGGCTTCCTGCTGGTGGCGTTCGGGACCTCGACGACGGTGCCGGACCTGCCGCGGGCCGTGCCGGGGTTCCTGGCCCTGGTGGAGGCCGGGCAGTTCACGGCCGGGGCCCTGATGCTGGCGGCGGGCGCGGTGGCCCTGACCGAACGGGGGGCCGCCGCCGGCAGGTTGGCCGGGCCCAGGAGGGGGGCCGGGCCCGACAGCACTGACGGGCCCGGCTGTACTGACGGGCCCGGTTGCACTGACGGCCACGACAGCGCTGACGGCCCCGGCGGCGCTGACGTAAAGTCGCCCGGGTGAGTACGGGGGGCGGCCGGATCCGGCGGGCGGGCGGGGTGTTGTTCGGGCGGCGGGCCCGACTGCGCTGGGTGCACCTGGTGCTGGGCGGCGCGCTGCTGATGCCCTACTACCTGTTGTCGACGGTGGGGCTCGGGGCGCTCAACCCGAACCAGGGGCAGGCCCGCCAACTGCTGTTGCAGATCCTGTCGTTGTTCACCTCGCTGCCGATGGCGGCGGTCACCGCGCTGGTGCCGACCGTCCGGGGGCTGGAGGGCGCGGCCGCCCGGGCGCTGTGCGCGGTGGCCCGGCCGGAGGAACTGGCCACCGGGCCGTCCCGGTCCTGGGCCGCCCGGTGGCGGACCGCCGCGTTCTTCGTGCTGCACCTGTTCACCGGCGGGGTGGTCGCCGGGATGACGCTGGCCGGGACGCCCTTCGCGGTGGTGCTGATGTTCGGCCTGATCGGGTCCGAGGACCTCTCCGGCTACTGGACGGACCGCTTCCCCGACTGGATGCTCACCGGCCCCGCGCTGGGTCTGGCCGTGCTGCTGCTGATCGTCGTCAGCAACGCCGGCTGCGGTGCGCTGCTGGCCCGTTGGGCGCCCCGGCTGCTCGGCCCCACCCCGGAGGAGCGGCTGGCCGCCGCCGAACGGCGGGCCACCGTGCTCGCCCAGCGCAACCGGCTGGCCAGGGAACTGCACGACTCGGTCGGGCACGCGCTCAGCGCGGTCGGCATCCAGGCGGCGGCGGCCGCCCGGGTGCTGCGCACCGACCCGGACTTCGCGGCGGAGGCGCTGCGCGCGATCGAGGAGACCGCGCGCGGGGCCGTCGCCGAACTGGACACCGTGCTGGGGCTGTTGCGCGAGGAGGAGGACGGCGGCGCCGGACCGGCCGGGCCCACGCTGGCCGGGCTGGACGACCTGCTGCGCCAACTCGCCCGCACCGGCGTGACGGTGGACGCCGAGCTGGCGCCCGGCCTGGGCGTACTGCCCGCCGAGGTCTCCCGCGAGGCGTACCGGATCGTCCAGGAGGGCCTGACCAATGTGCTCCGGCACGCCGGGCCCGCCCCAGCGGGGCTGCGGGTCGCGCTGGACGCGGGCCGGCTGGAGATCGAACTGACCAACCCGCTGGGCCCGGCCCGCCCCAGCCGCCCCGGCGGCGGGCGCGGGCTGCGCGGGATCGGGGAACGGGCGACGGCCCTGCGCGGCGGGAGCGCCGTGGGGCCGAGCGAGGACGGGACGACATGGCGGTTGGCCGTGTGGCTGCCGCTGGGAGGGACTGGGGGATGAACGACGGCAACGGCGCGGGGGGCGGGCCCATCCGCGTGGTGATCGCGGACGACGAGCGCCTGGTCCGGATGGGCCTGCGGGTGGTGATCGACGCCGAACCGGACCTCTCCGTGGTCGGCGAGGCCGCCGACGGCGCCGAGGTCGTGCCGCTGGTGCGCGAACTGCGACCGGACGTGGTGCTGATGGACGTCCGGATGCCCGACATCGACGGGATCCGGGCCACCGAGCAGCTGGTCGGCGGGATGGCCGAGCCGCCGCGGATCCTGGTGGTCACCACCTTCGAGCACGACGACCACGTGTACGACGCGCTGCGCGCGGGCGCGGCCGGCTTCCTGTTGAAGCGGGCCCGGGCCGAGGAGATGGTGCAGGCGGTGCGGCTGGTCGCGCGCGGGGACTCGCTGCTGTTCCCGGCGGCGGTGCGCGAACTCGCGCTGCGGCACGGAGCGAACGCCCGGCGGGAGGCCCCCGCGGACCGGGGGCCGATCGGGCGGCTGACCGAACGGGAGGGCCAGGTGCTG
This sequence comes from Kitasatospora sp. NPDC040550, assembly GCF_055594965.1. Classification (NCBI taxonomy): domain Bacteria; kingdom Bacillati; phylum Actinomycetota; class Actinomycetes; order Kitasatosporales; family Streptomycetaceae; genus Kitasatospora; species Kitasatospora sp. NPDC040550. The sequence goes on from NZ_JBVIWC010000003.1 coordinate 88,760, forward strand.
CGGTTGATGGCCACCGGGCTCAACAACGCCGAGATCGCCCGGCAGTTGGTGGTGAGCCAGGAGACGGTGAAGACCCACGTGGGCAGTGTGCTGGCCAAGCTGGGCGCCCGGGACCGCACCCAGGCCGTGATCGCGGCCTACGAGTCGGGCTTCGTCCTGCCGGGCTGAGGAACCGCCCGGGTGGGGAACCGCCCGGGCGGGGAACCGCAGGGGCTCGGCCGGGGCGGGCGACAGCCGGGGACGCGGGACAGCCGGGGACGCGGGACAGCCGGGGACGCGGGTGCGCGACGGCTTTCCCACCCGCCGTCAAAAGGGTTTGCCGTCCATCCCTCCCGAGACGGTCCAGCCGGGCCTGCGAGTGCGCCCGGAGGAGGGGACGGGCGCGGCGCGTCGGATGACGCCCGGGCGGTGCGGGCGACCGTAGCGTCGTGGGCACGGTGGCGGAAGGGTTCCGCGGGGGAGGCCGGGCACTCGGCGGAGGCCGGAGATGAAGCAGAGTCGGCGAGGTCCGAAGACGGAGTACGGGACGGTCGGCCGGGCGACGACGGCGACGGCGGCGCTCGCCACAGCACTCGCGGCACTCGCGACGGCGATCGGGCCGGCGGCGGGGGCGGCGGCCGCCGCCGAGGGGCGGCCGGGGAGTCCGCTGACGGGCGTCTGGCGGATGGACGGCTACGGCACGGTGGTCGCCGTCGACGGGGGCCGGCTGACCACCTACGACGTGACCGCGCACAGCTGCGTGCCGGGCTGGATCACCGCGGCGCAGGCCGGCCCGCCCGGACCGGACGGCACCGTCCGCTTCGTCACGGGCACCAACGCGGTGACCCTCACCCCGAAGGGCCGCGACCGGCTGGTCGACCGCGAGGAGGGCGGGGTCGGCACCAAGGACCTGTACCGGATCCCCGCACTGCCGGCGCTGTGCACCACCCCGGCACCGAACGACCCGCTCGCGGTCTTCGACCGGTTCTGGGAGGACTTCGCGGAGAACTACCCCTTCTTCGCGGCCAAGGGGATCGACTGGCAGGCCGTCCGGGACGAGCAGCGGCGACGGATCACGCCCGCGACGACCGCCGACCGGTTGCAGGAGGTGTTCGTCGACATGCTGCGGCCGCTCGGCGACGCCCACACCGGGCTGGCGCGGATCGTCGACGGGCAGCCGACACCGGTGTTCGGCGGCCGGCGGCCCGGCTCGACGGTGCGCACCAAGGAGCTGACCACCCGGGCCGGGGAGGCCGTCGCCGCCCAGCTCACCGGCCCGGAGCGGCTCTTCGCCGGCGGGAAGCTCGGCGTGGGCCGGCTTCCCGACGGCGTCGGCTACCTGCGGGTGGGCAGCTTCGACGACTACACCGACGGAGACTACCTCAGCCAGGCCGCCGAGCTGGACAAGGCGCTGGACGCCCTGCTCGCCGACCCGGACGGGCTCACCGGGCTGGTGCTCGACGTCCGGCTGAACGGCGGCGGCTCGGACGCGCTCGGGCTGCACATCGCCGCCCGGCTCACCGACCGCCCGTACCTGGCCTACCGGAAGGTGGCACGGAACGACCCGGCCGACCCGACGAAGTTCACCCGGCCCGTGCCCGTCCCCGTGGAGCCCTCGGACAGCGAGCACTTCACCGGTCCGGTGGCCCTGCTCACCTCCTCCATCTCGGCCAGCGCGGCGGAGACCTTCGCCCAGGCGCTGATGGGCCGCTCCCCGCACGTGACCCGGATCGGCGAGAACACCCAGGGCGTCTTCTCGGACGTCCTGATCAAGCCGCTCTCACCGGACTTCGCGGTCGTCCTGCCGAACGAGAAGTACCTCACCCGCAACGGCGGCACCTTCGACGGCCCGGGCATCGCGCCGGACCTCCGGACCCCGGTGTACAGCCCCGAGGAGCTGGCCGCGCTCAAGGACTCCGCCCTGAGCACGGCCCGGCGGGTGCTCGCCGAGGACGCCCGGGGCGACCAGGGCCCACGGCGGCAGCTCCAGCCGCAGCAGTAGCCGCTACATCGGATCCACCGCCCTCAGTTCGCCGTCCAGCTCCAGCCACCTGGTCAGGCCCAGGCCGCGCAGGAAGGGCAGGTCGTGGCTGACCACGATCAGCGCGCCCCGGTAGGCGGCCAGCGCCTGGGTGAGCTGGCGGACGCTGGCGAGGTCCAGGTTGTTGGTCGGCTCGTCGAGCAGCAGCAGCTGCGGCGGCGGGTCGGCCAGCAGCAGGGCGGCCAGCGTCGCCCGGAAGCGCTCGCCGCCGGACAGCGTGCCGACCGGCTGCTCGGCCCGGGCGCCCCGGAACAGGAAGCGGGCCAGCCGGGCCCGGATCGCGTTGTCCCCGGCGGCGGGGGCGAACCGCTTGACGTTCTCCACCACGGTGAGGGCGTCGTCCAGCAGGTCGAGCCGCTGCGGCAGGTGCCGCAGCCCCTCCGGGGTGGTGATCTGCCCCTCCAGCGGGGAGAGTTCGCCCGCGATGGTGCGCAGCAGCGTGGTCTTGCCGGAGCCGTTGCGCCCGACCAGGGCGATCCGCTCGGGGCCGCGCAGGTCGAGGTCGACGGTGGCGCCGAAGGGCAACCGGACCTTCTGCAGGGTGAGTACGGTGCGCCCGGCCGGCACCTCGGTGCGCGGCAGGTCGATCCGGATCTCGGCGTCGTCGCGCACCGCCTCCTCGGCGGCGGTCAGCCGCGCCCTGGCCTCCTCCAGGCGTTCGGCGTGCATGCCGGTGAGCCGGCCGGCCGTCTCCTGGCCCTTGCGTTTGAGCATCCCGGCGAAGATGTGCGGGTCGTTGCGGGTGACCGAGCGCTTCTTGCCGTAGCTGGCGCTGCGGTCCAGCCTGGTGCGGGCCTCCGCCAAGTCCCGCTTCTGGCGCTGGACGTCGGCCTCGGCGTTGCGCAGCAGCCGCTCGGCCGTCTCCTGCTGGGCCGTGAGGGTGCGCTCGTAGTCGTCGTAGTTGCCGCCGTACCACGTCACCCCGCCGTCCCGGAGGTCGGCGATCTGGTCGACGTGCCGGAGCAGTTCGCGGTCGTGGCTGACGATCACCATGGCGCCCTGCCAGCCGGCCACCGTCTCGTAGAGCCGCTCGCGGGCGGCCCGGTCGAGGTTGTTGGTGGGCTCGTCCAGCAGCAGCACGTCGGGGCGGCGCAGCAGCAGGGCGGCCAGCCGTAGCAACACCGCCTCGCCGCCGGAGAGTTCGCCGGTGGTGCGGTCGAGGCCGAGGCGGCGCAGGCCGAGCTTGTCGAGGGTGGCGCGGGCGCGCTCCTCGACGTCCCAGTCGTCGCCGACGGCGTCGAAGTGCCGCTGGTCGGTGTCGCCCGACTCGATGGCGTGCAGGGCCTCGCGGGCGGCCCGGATGCCGAGCGCCTCGTCGACCCGCAGGCCGGTGTCGAGGGTGAGGCCCTGCGGCAGGTGGCCGAGTTCGCCCTCGACCCGGACGGTACCGCCGGTGGGGGTGAGTTCGCCGGCGATCAGCCGCAGCAGGGTGGACTTGCCGGCCCCGTTGAGGCCGATGAGTCCGGTGCGGCCGGGGCCGACGGCGAGGTGGAAGCCGTCCAGGACGGGTTTGCCGTCGGGCCACTCGAACGCGAGGTCGGTGCAGAGGACGGCGGTGGTGGGTTGTGCCATGCAAGGCCTCCCGGGTGGTTGCTGAAGGGGTGACGAGCAACACGGGGAGACACCGCGGGTGCGGAACCGGGACGGCCGGAGGACAGGACGGCGCGATGACGCGCCACGGGGCCGTGACTGAGGTCGCACACTCGCACACCACGCGGCAAGGGCTACAGCTGCGGCCGCGAGAACGACAGCGGCAACGGCGACGGCAGAGCCTGCGTGGCGGGGGCGGTGTCCCGGGACCTCAGTAGAGCAACGGCCTTCTCCTTGTCTGGCGGATGACGCGAACCACGCTAGGAGCCCCGACGGACGCGTGCAACCGGTTTTCCGGCAGCCGCGACGACGTCGGGACGGCACCGCGGCGCCGGGTCGACACCGCCGCGACAGCACGGCGAATTCGGCCACGGCAAAGGCCCCGTGCCGATCCGGTGCCGATCCGGTGACAGCCTCGTACCGGCCGGGGGCGCGTGTAAGGAGTTCCTTATCCGCATGGCAGACTCCTCACCTGCCATACCTGCGGCCCCAGCCGGCCGTACCCGAGGACCGGGCCGTATGGCGGTAGTCAACAGGGGGATTTGAACTCATGTCACCGATATCCCGGCCGAGCCGTGCCGTCCTCGGCGCCACCGTCGCCGCGCTGACCATGGTGGTCGCCACCGGCTGCGGACCGGACAACAGCGACCCGGCCGGCGCCCAGACCTCCGCGCCGTCGGTCGCGGCCAGTGCCTCCGGGAAGCCGGGTGCGGCTCCGATCAAGCTGCCGACGGTCGAGGAGCTGAAGACCTGGAAGCTCGAGGACTGGGACAAGTGGGCCCAGGCCAACGTGATCACCCCGGCGGTCAAGGGCTACTGGACCCTGCAGAAGCTGCTGAACGCCAAGCCGAAGCCGCTGCCGCAGGCGCCGGCTCAGCCCACCGGTCAGCCGACCGCCCAGCCGACGGGCGCGGCCCCGGCCCAGCCCACCGCCGCCCAGCCGCCGACCGGCCCGGACCAGCTGCCCTCGGTCGTCGCCGCCAAGCCCGTGGCGCACCCGTTCCCGAAGAACATGCACGTCAACGGCAAGATCTTCTTCAAGGACGGCAACGAGGACTACGTCTGCTCCGGCACCGTCGTCTCCGACCCGGCCAACCCGGGCAAGAGCAACCTGGTGTGGACCGCGAGCCACTGCCTGCACGGCGGCAAGGGCAACAAGTACTACACCGACATCACCTTCGCCCCGGCCTTCAACAGCAACGGCGTGCTGAGCAACGGCAACAAGCAGAAGTCCAAGCTGGACGACGCCGAGCCGTACGGCGAGTGGGGCGCGACCGCCGGCATGGTCTCCCCGCAGTGGACCCAGGAGGCCGACCCGGAGAAGGGCGGCCCGTGGAGCCAGTACGACTTCGGCATCATCAAGGTCGCCAACCCGGACCCGAACGGCAAGTCGCTGGAGGAGACCGTCGGCGGCTCCGTGCCGCTGTGGTTCAACGCCCCGCGCGACCAGCTCGCCTCCGTCGCCAACTACGGCTTCCCGGAGGGCAAGCCCTTCGACGGTGTCGAGCTGGAGCACTGCGACGGCGGCAAGCCGGCCGCGAAGCCCGGTGACCCGAGCCGCCCGGCGATGCTGATGATCGGCTGCAACATGACCGGCGGCAGCAGCGGCGGCGGGTGGTACACCACCAAGGACGGCAAGCCGGCCCTGGTCAGCGACACCTCCGTCGGCAACGGCGCCAACACCTACGAGGCGGGCCCCTACCTGGAGGACGTCGCGGCGCACATGTTCGACTACTTCTCCAAGAAGGCCAAGTGACCGAGGGCTGAGACCCGCCCTGGTCCCGTGCGGGGCCGCGACTGCCGGAAGGCAGCCGCGGCCCCGCCGCCTTTTCCGGCTCGGGGCCCGGTCCTCCTACAATCGGCTCCATCATGAGCGCGACACTCGTAGTCAAGGACCTCACCGCCGGCCACGGCGAACGCACCCTCTTCGCCGGCCTGGACCTGGTCGTCGCCCCCGGCGACGTGATCGGCCTGGTCGGCGTGAACGGCGCCGGCAAGTCGACCCTGCTGCGGCTGCTGGCCGGCCTGGACACCCCCGAGGGTGGGTCGCTGCGGCTCAGCCCGGCGAGCGCCCATATCGGCCACCTGCCGCAGGAGCCGGAGCGGCGCGAGGGCGAGTCGGTGCGCGACTTCCTCGCCCGGCGCACCGGCGTGGCGGCCGCCCAGGCCGAGCTGGACGAGGCCACCGAAGGCCTGGTCGAGGGCCGCCCGGGCGCCGACGACGCGTACGCGGCCGGCCTGGACCGCTGGCTGGACCTCGGCGGCGCCGACCTGGACGAGCGGGCCGAGGAGGTGGCCGACTCGCTGGGCCTCAAGGTCTCCCTCGACCTGCCGATGACGGCGCTCTCCGGCGGCCAGGCCGCCCGCGCGGGCCTGGCCTCGCTGCTGCTCTCCCGCTACGACGTGTTCCTGCTGGACGAGCCGACCAACGACCTCGACCTGGACGGCCTGGAGCGGCTGGAGGCCTTCGTCAAGGGCCTGCGCGTCGGCACCGTGCTGATCAGCCACGACCGCGAGTTCCTGGCCCGCACCGTGACCAAGGTGCTGGAGCTGGACCTGCACCAGCAGCAGGTCAAGCTGTACGGCGGCGGCTACGAGGCGTACCTGGAGGAGCGGGCGGTGGCCCGCCGGCACGCCCGCGAGGAGTACGAGGACTACGCCGACACCAAGTCCTCGCTGGAGGCCCGGGCGCAGATGCAGCGCAACTGGATGGAGCACGGCGTCCGCAACGCCCGCCGCAAGGGCGGCGACAACGACAAGAACGCCAAGGCGAAGCGCACCGAGTCCACCGAGAAGCAGGCGTCCAAGGCCCGGCAGACCCAGCGGATGATCGAGCGGCTGGACGTGGTCGAGGAGCCGCGCAAGGAGTGGGAGCTGCGGATGGAGATCGCCACCGCGCCGCGCTCCGGCTCGGTGGTGGCCACCCTGCGGGCGGCCGTCGCCAAGCGCGGCGACTTCGCCTTCGGCCCGGTGGACCTGCAGATCGACTGGGCCGACCGGGTCGCGATCACCGGGGCCAACGGCGCGGGCAAGTCCACCCTGCTGGCGGCCCTGCTCGGCCGGCTCGAACTCGACTCCGGCAGTGCCGTGCTGGGCTCCGGCGTGGTGGTCGGCGAGGTGGACCAGGCGCGCGGGCACATCTTCAAGAACGAGCACAGCCTGGGCGGGGAGCCGCTGGCGGACGCCTTCGCGGCCGCCGTGCCGGAGCTCACCGAGGAGGAGGTGCGCACCCTGCTGGCCAAGTTCGGCCTCAAGGCGGTGCACGTGCTGCGCCCGGCGGGCACCCTCTCCCCCGGCGAGCGCACCCGGGCCGCGCTGGCGCTGCTGCAGGCCCGCGGGGTCAACCTGCTGGTGCTGGACGAGCCCACCAACCACCTGGACCTGCCCGCGATCGAGCAGCTGGAGTCCGCGCTCGGTTCGTACACCGGCACCCTGCTGCTGGTCACCCACGACCGGCGGATGCTGGACACGGTGGCGGTGAACCGTCGGATCGAGGTCCGGGACGGCCGGGTGCACGAGCTGTAGGTCCTTCGCGGCACAGCCGGCCGCTCCGCGAATTGGTCTCTACCTCTTCCCGGAGCGGCCGTCATGTGCTGTGCTGTCGGCCATGGTTGACAGCGCAGTGGCAGGGACGCCCCACCCGACCGTCCCGCTCACCCCGATGACGGTGCCGGCCCACCAGGCCGAGGCCCGCAGCAAGGCCTTCCACGACGTGATGGCGCAGCGCCGGACCGTCCGCGACTACTCCACCGAACCGATCCCGGACGGGGTGGTCGAGTGGGCCGTCCGTACCGCGAGCACCGCGCCCAGCGGCGCCCACGTCCAGCCCTGGCGCTTCGTGGTGATCACCGACCCGGAGCGCAAGCGGCTGCTGCGCGAGGCGGCCGAGGCGGAGGAGCGCGAGTTCTACGGCCACCGGGCGTCCGAGGAGTGGCTGGCCGCGCTGGCGCCGATCGGCACCGACTGGCACAAGCCGTTCCTGGAGGACGCGCCGGCCGTGATCGTGGTCTTCGAGGTGCACAAGGGCCCCAGCTCGCCGCGCCCGTACTACACCAAGGAGTCGGTGGGGATCGCGGTCGGCCTGCTGCTGGCCTCGCTGCACCAGGCCGGGCTGGCCACGCTGACCCACACGCCGAGCCCGATGCGGTTCCTCAACGAGGTGTGCGGGCGCCCAGCGGAGGAGCGGGCCGCGTACGTGATCCCGGTCGGCTACCCGGCCGAGGGGGCGCGGGTGCCGGACCTGCGGCGCAAGGAGCTGGACGAGGTGATGATCCGGCTCTGACGCGCCGGGCGGCGCGCCGCCGCGCCCGCGGGACGCGCCCCGCAGCGCACGGCGGGCGCCCCCGCGAAGCGCGTCGCCCGCCCCCGCCGGTCGGCGGGACGGGATGCGCCCCCGTCCGGATGTGGCAGGTCCGGGCCAAGGACATAATCGCCGCCATGAGCCCCGCACTGCCACAGTCCTGCGAGCCCGCCCGGGTGGCACCCGAGGTGACCACCGGGCGGCCGCCCGAACTGCTGCGGCTGCCCGGCGGCCTCTCCCTGCACCGCCGCCGCAGCGCCCACGCACCGGCGCTGCACCGGGCCGTCCGGGCCAACCTGGAGCACCTGCGGCCCTGGCTGGACTGGGCGGCCGAGGTCCCCACCCGGGCCCGGACCGCCGAACGGACCAGGGCCGGCACCGCCGCCTGGGAGGCCGGGACGGACTTCATGTACCTCGCCGACCTGGACGGGGCCCCCGGCCGGGTGGTCGCCGCCCTCGGGCTGCACGCGCGGATCGGCCCGGGCGCCCTGGAGATCGGCTACTGGGTGGCGGCCCGGCACGTCGGCCGCGGCATCGCCACCACCGCGGCCGGGGCGCTGACCGAGGCCGCGCTGGCGCTGCCCGGGATCGTCCGGGTGGAGATCCGCTGCGACCGGGCGAACGCCGCCAGCGCGGCCGTCCCGCGCAAGCTCGGCTACCGGCTGGACCGGGTCGCCGAGGCCGCCGTCCGGGCCCCGGGCGAGACCGGGCGGCAGCTGGTCTGGGTCATGGAGCGGTGACGCCCCGCGCGCGGTAGCGGCACCCGGGGCGCTCAGTAGCGCCCGCCCTCCGGGGCAGGCAGCGCGTCCAGCTCGGCCAGGTCGGCCGCCGAGAGCTCGACCTCGGCCGCGCCCACGTTGTCCTCCAGGTAGCGCGGCGTCTTGGTGCCCGGGATCGGGAGGACGTACCGGCCCTGCGCCAGCACCCAGGCGAGCGCGACCCGCGCCGGGGTGGTGCCGAGCCGCTCGGCGACCTCCCGGACCCTGCCGACCAGCGCCAGGTTGGCCTTGAGCGCGTCCTGCTGGAAGCGCGGCAGGCGGCGGCGGAGGTCGTCCTCGGGCAGCTCGTCGAAGGAGGAGATGCTGCCGGTCAGGAAGCCCCGGCCGAGCGGCGAGAAGGGGAGGAAGGCGATGCCCTGCTCCTCGGTGTACGGCAGCACCTCGGCCAGCACGTCCCTGGTCCACAGCGACAGTTCGGACTGCACGGAGGCCACCGGGTGCACGGCCTGGGCGCGCCGGATCTCCTCGACGCCGACCTCGGAGAGCCCGATCCGACGAGCCTTGCCGGCCCGGACGGCCTCGGCGAGCGCGCCCCAGGTCTCCTCGATCGGGACGGCCGGGTCGACCCGGTGCAGCTGGTAGAGGTCGACGTGGTCGGTGCCGAGCCGGCGCAGGCTGTCGTCGATCGAGCGGCGCACGTGCTCGGGCCGGCCGTCGCGCACGTTCGGACCGCCGCCGCCCGGGACGATGCCCACCTTGGTGGCGAGGAAGGCGCGCTCGCGGTGCGGGCCGGCCAGGGCGGCGCCGACCACCTCCTCGTTGCTGTACGGGCCGTAGACGTCAGCGGTGTCGATCAGGGTGACGCCGAGGTCCAGCGCCTGGTGGATGACCCGGACGGACTTCTCGTCGTCCCGGCTCCGGACGTCGTAGGCGTGGGTCATCCCCATGCAGCCGAGGCCGATCACGCCGACCTCCGGGCCGCCGCTGCCGAACGAGGCGCTGCGCATGACGGTGCTCCGATCTGTGGTTCCGCTGAGCCGAAGTGGATCAACGCCGCCAGCTTCCCCCTTGGAGTGCACTCGAGGTCAAGCCTCCGGCCCGGTACGGCCATCGGACTGGTCATCGGACCGGGCGGCGGACCAGGCGGGCGCTCAGCGACGACATCCCGGTGAAGGAGTGCGAGCCGTGCCGCGTCGGCTGACCGGCTGACCGGCCGGCCTCCTTAAACCCTCCCTAAAACCTGCTCCCGGAAGGCTCCCGAACGCCCGGAAGTGCTTGACGTGCACAGCTGGTCTAGTCCAGTTTGATCCTCAGCACCGCGCTCCTCCCGCACCGGAACAGCCCCCATGCTGCCGCCCGCCCCGCGTCTCCCCCCTTCGCGGCGCGGGCGGCCCCACGCTCCGAGAGGCACCCCCATGCCCAGCGCGCCCCAGCACGCCCCCATCCGGCGCCGCACCACCGGCCGGACCACCCTGCTGAGCCTCACCGCCGCCACCGTGCTCGCGGCCGGCGGCCTCGCCACCCTCGCCGGGAACGCCGGCGCCGCAGACGCCAACCTGCTCGCCAACGGCGGCTTCGAGAGCGGCACGCTCGCCCCGTGGAGCTGTTCCGCCGGTACCGGAAGCATCGTCAACTCCGGTGCCCACAGCGGAGTCGACGCCCTCAAGGGGGCGGTCAGCGCCGGCGACACCGCGCAGTGCGGCCAGACCGTGAGCGTCCAGCCCAACACCACCTACACCCTGAGCGCCTGGGTGCAGGGCCAGTACGTCTACCTCGGCGCCACCGGCAGCGGCGTCACCGACCCCGCCGTGTGGACCCCGGGCGGCACCAACTGGCAGCAGCTGTCCGCCAGTTTCACCACCGGACCGAGCACCACCAGCGTCAACGTCTACCTGCACGGCTGGTACGGGCAGGGCGCCTACCTCGCCGACGACGTCACCCTCACCGGCCCCGGCGGCGGCGGGCCGACCACCCCGCCGACCGGGACGCCCACGAGCACGCCCACCGGCGGCCCGACCACCCCGCCGCCGAACGTCGCCCTCCCCGTCGCCCCGTACATCGACATGGGCGCCTGGCCCACCCCGTCCATGCCCGACATGGCCAAGGCCGGCGGCGTCAAGGGCTACACCATGGGCTTCGTCACCGGCGTCGGCTGCAAGGCCAGCTGGTTCAACGCCTACGACCCGCGCACCGGTTGGGCCAAGGACCAGGTCGACGCGCTCCGCGCGGCCGGCGGCGACGTCAAGCTCTCCTTCGGCGGCGCCAGCGGCACCGAACTCGCCGCCGCCTGCACCTCGGTGGACTCGCTGTTCAACGAGTACGACGCGGTGGTCAACGCCTACAACCTGCGCTACGTCGACTACGACATCGAGGGCGCGGCGATCGCCGACACCGCCTCCAACGACCGCCGCTCCGCCGCGCTCGCCAAGCTCCAGCAGGCCCACCCCGGCCTCAAGGTCTCGCTCACCCTGCCCGTCCTGCCCGAGGGCCTGACCAGCGAGGGCGTCGCCATCGTCAAGTCCGCCCGGGACGCCGGGGTCAACCTGGACCTGGTCAACATCATGGCGATGGACTACTACCGCTCCGGCAGCGACTACGGCAACGCCGCCGTCCAGGCCGCGCAGGCGACCTTCGGCCAGCTCAAGGCGCTCTACCCGGCGAAGACCGACGCCCAGCTGTGGGCCATGGTCGGGGTCACCCCGATGATCGGCGAGAACGACGACCACCAGATCTACAACCAGGCCGCCGCCCAGCAGTTGGTGACCTTCACCCAGCAGAACCACCTCGGCCTGCTCGCCTTCTGGGACGCCACCCGGGACGCCAACGCCTGCACCGGCGGCTCGCTGGCCAAGTGCACCAACATCCCGCAGCAGCCGTACGAGTTCGCGAAGATCTTCAGCAAGTACGCGGGCTGACCCGACGACGTTTCGGGGTGCCGGCGGGCCAGGGGGCCGCCGGCACCCCGCCGTCAACCCGCTCCCGGACGGCCTCGGTCGCCTCGTCCGCCCGAACGACCCACCCGACTTCGGCAGGCACGAGCCGGACCGGCGGCGGGTGGGCTCGCTCACCTCCGGCTGCGGCTGATACCCCGGAATAATTGGCATCTCATCGTCCCGGATCGTCCACTACTGTCCCTCCCACCTGTACGAATCGAGGGGGCGGGCATGACGGTCCGGGACGACCACCAACAGCTGATCACCACCACGACCAGCGAAGCCGCGTGTGCGGCGGGCCTCACCCCCGAGGAACTCAGCGCGTTCAGCGTCACCCTGGGTCGGCTGCGCGGCCTCCCCTCCCACGACCGCACCCGACTGGTCGCCGAGCGCCAGCTCAGCTCCTTCGTGATGGAGAGCCGCAAGCGCCGCCGCCAGGAGGCCAAGGAGGTCGTCCGGCAGGCCGACGCCGCTCTGCTCGCCGCCACCGCGACCGGCGCCCGGCAGCGCCGCGAGGACGCGCCGCTCGCCCCGGCCCCGGCAGGACCGGTGGGCGAACTGCTCGTCCCGCGCCGGTGCTACGTCTGCAAGCAGCCGTACCAACAGGTCGACGGCTTCTACCACATGCTCTGCCCCGACTGCGCGGCCGACAACACCGCCCGCCGCGGCCTCTCCACCGACCTGCGCGGCCGGCGGGCGCTGCTCACCGGCGGACGGGTGAAGATCGGCTTCCAGCTCGCGCTGATGCTGCTGCGGGACGGCGCCGAGCTGATCGTCACCAGCCGCTTCCCGCAGGACACCGTCCGCCGCTTCCGGGCCGCCGAGGGCAGCGCGCAGTGGTGGGAGCGGCTGACCGTGGTCGGCATCGATCTCCGGGACCCGCGCCAAGTCCTCGGCCTGACGGAGCAGTTGCGCGCCGACGGACGGCCGCTGGACATCCTGGTCAACAATGCCGCGCAGACGCTGCGCCGCCCGGCGGAGTCCTACGCCCTGCTGGCGGCCGGCGAGTCCGCGGCCCTGCCGGGCGCCGACCGCCGGGCCGTCACCCACGCGCCCGGGTTCCGGCCGTTCGCCGACGCCGCTCGACTGCCCTCGGGCACGGGCGCGTTGCTGGACTTCACCGACGAGGCCGGGCTGCTGCCCGACCTGGCGCCCGCCAACTCCTGGTCCGCCACGCTCGGTTCGCTCGACCCGGCGGAGCTGCTGGAGACCCAGCTGGTCAACGCCCTGGCCCCGGCCCTGCTCTGCGACCGGCTCCTGCCGCTGCTGCTCGCCTCCCCGCACCCCGCCCGGTACATCGTCAACGTCACGGCGGTGGAGGGCCGGTTCGCCGTCCGCAACAAGACCGCGCGCCACCCGCACACCAACATGGCCAAGGCCGCGCTCAACATGCTCACCCGCACCAGCGCGGCCGAACTCGCCCCGCAGGGCGTGCACATGTGCGCCGTCGACACCGGCTGGATCACCGACGAGAACCCGGCGCCCAAGAAGACCCGGATCGCCGCCCGGGGCTTCCGCACCCCGCTGGACATCGTGGACGGCGCGGCCCGGGTGTACGACCCGATCGTGCGCGGCGAGGCCGGGCACCCGGTGTCGGGGGTGTTCCTCAAGGACTACCGGGTCGCGGAGTGGTGACGTGGCGAGGTGGTGACGTGGTGACGGCTCAGGTGTCGTAGCAGCCGTGCCACGGCGCGTGGAAGCCGAGGCCGTCGGGGTGGAGCTCGACCCAGGGCCCTTCCTCCTCGCCGTCCTCGTCGTCCTCGTCGGCTTCCTCGTCGTCGAGGAGGAGGCCGAAGAGCACGCCGTCGACCTCCACGGAGAACTGCGCGATCGCGATGTCCCCGTACACGCGCTCGGGCAGGGCGTCCAGCCACTCCTCCAGCAGCCGACGCGCCTCCGCGGCCGTGCCGACGGCCCGGATGCTCGACTCCAGGTGCCGGCCGGCCCGGTCGAAGCGGTGCAGCACCGCGTACGGCCGGCCGTCGGCCCACACGGCCGAGGCGAAGAACTGGCCGCCCTGCCAGCGGCCGATGGTGTCCGTGCGCCGGTCCGGCTCGCGCCGGATCGGGATCAGTGCGGGTACGTTCATGCTCGAACCCTAGGCCCGACCTGCGAGGACGGCCCGCCCGGGGTGCCCCGGGCGGGCCGTCGCGTCATTCGGTGATCAGCGACCAGTGCTCAGCGGCCGGTCGGCAGGTTGGCCCCGCCGGTGCAGTCGAGCACCACGCCGGTGACGAAGGTGTTGGCGGCGAACATCTGGATCGCCCGGGCGACGTCCTCGGGGCGCCCGACCCGGCCGACCGGGGTGGTGGCGGCCAGGCCGTCGAACAGCGCGGTGCGCTGCTCGACGGGGACGCGGTCCCACCACGGGGTGTCGATGACGCCGGGCGAGACGGCGTTGACCCGCAGCGGGGCGAGTTCGACGGCCAGCGGCGGGACCATCGCCTCCAGGGCGCCGTTGATGGCGGCCAGTCCGGCGGTGCCGGGGATGGCGGCGCGGGCCGAGGCGGCGGTGATCAGGGTGACCGAGCCGTCCTCGCGCAGGTGCGGCAGCGCGGCCTGGAGGACGCGCACCTGCGGCCAGAACTTGGCGTCGAAGCCGTGGGCGAGGTCGGCGAGGTCGAGCTGGGCGAAGGGGCCGCTGCCGGCCGCGCCGCTGACCGCGACGACCAGGTGGTCGACGGTGCCGGCGCCGGTGAAGAAGGCCGCGAGGGCGGCCGGGTCGGTCGCGTCCAGTTGCGCGCCCTCGGTCTTGCCGCCGATCCGGGCGACGGCGGCGTCCAGCTTGGCGCGGTCGCGGCCGGTGATCACGACCTCGGCGCCGTCGGCCGCGAAGGCGGTCGCGGTCGCCTCGCCGATGCCCGAGCTGCCGCCCATGACGACGACGCGCTGTCCGGCGAAGAGGTTCGATGCAGTGCTCATGGTTCTGGCCCTTCCGGCTTGATCGGGAACTTGTCGAGACCAGCGGTTCCGGTAACAATGTTTGCCGAGACTGCTAGTCTTGTCAAGCGGGGAAAGGAAGCACGGGGACAGGAAGAGAGGGACACCGCCATGAGCGAGACCGACCCCCAGGCCACCCGGCCGCACACCGGCCGCCGCCGCAACGAGGCGGCCCACCGGGCGATCCTGGACGCGGCGCTGCACCTGCTCGCGGAATCCGACGGCACGCCCGTCACCATCGACGCCATCGCCCGCGCGGCCGGCGTCGGCAAGCAGACCGTCTACCGCTGGTGGCCCTCCAAAGGCGCCGTCCTGTTGGACGCCCTGACCGACCGCGCCGACCAGGACGTCACCGACCACCCCGACACCGGCGCACTCCGCACCGACCTGCGGGCCTTCCTGACGACCACCTTCGACGCCGCCCGACAGAGCACCACGGCCTCCGCGCTGCGCACCCTGGTCCGCGAGGCCGCCCGCGACCCGCACCTGGCCGAACTCATGCAGACCTTCACCGCCACCCGGCGCGACGCGCTGCACGACCTGCTCGCCCGGGGGCGCGAGCGCGGCGAACTGGCCGACCACGCCGACCTCGACCTGATCGTGGACCAGGTCTACGGGGTGTTCTGGTACCGCTTCCTGCTCGGCCACGGCCCGCTGGACCCGGCCGTCGCCGAGCGGCTCGCCGACACCCTGGTCAGCGGCAACGACTAACCAGGCACACCCCGGCGCCGCACCAGCGGCAGGTACACCTCGTCGACGATCTCCACCAGCACGTCGTCGGGCGCGCTCGGCACCCCCCGCACCACGAACTCGTTGCGCAGCAGCACCACCGCGACCGTCGCCACCCGTGGGTGCAGCACCTCGGGCTCCGCCTCGCCGCGGGCGACGGCCCGGCCGAGCACGGTGAGCCAGGGGGCGGCCGCGGCGTCGCCGGACTGGTCCTGCAGCTGCGCCAGGAACTCGCTCGCGCCGCCCGCGGCGGCCAGCAGTTCGCGCAGCACGCCGCCGAGCGGGGAACTCCAGTGCCGGTTCGCCTGGCGCAGCAACTCCAGTGCGTCACCGCGCAGTTCACCGGTGTCGGGGAGCGGGGCGGCCTTGGCGAGCTGCTTGTAGGCGGCGATGCCGAGGGCCAGGCGGTTCGGCCAGCGCCGGTAGATGGCGTTCTTGTTGGTGCCCGCGCGGGCGGCGACCTTGTCCATGGTCAGCCCGGCGTACCCGGCCCCGTCGAGCTCCGCGACCGCGGCCGCCAGGATCGCCTCCTCCAGCGCCGCCCCGCGCCGCCGCGTCTGCCCGGCCATGCTCCCGCTCCGCCCTCGCTGTCGCCCGTACCGCCCCCATGCTTACTTGCCCTCCTGCCCCGACGGCAACTACGGTACTCGCCGTACCGTAAGTTTCGTACGTTTCCGATCCTCCATGAAGGCAGGGGAGCATGCGTGCCAAGGGAATCAGCTACGACACCGGATTCGTCAGGAACGGGTCGTACTCCCGAAAGCTGTTCGACTCGGAGAGCGTCGAACGCGAGCTCCGGATCATCCGCGACGAACTGCACTGCACCGCCGTCCGGATCATGGGCGGCGATCCGGACCGGATCGAGCTCGCCGCCGGGTTGGCCGCCGGCCTCGGACTGGAGGTCTGGTTCTCCCCGTACCCGCTGGAGCTGAGCACCGAGGAAATACTGCGGCTGTTCGCCGACTGCGCCGGGCGCGCGGAGCGGCTGCGGCGCGGCGGGGCCGAGGTGGTGTTCGTGGCCGGCGCCGAACTGAGCCTGATGAACCCCGGCTTCCTGCCGGGCGACACCACGGACGAGCGGGTCGCGCTGCTCGCCCGGCCGGAGGAGGTGCGCAAGCACCTCGGCACGGTCAGCGCCAAGGTCAACGCCTTCCTCGGCGAGGCGGTGGCCACCGTCCGCGCCCACTTCGCCGGACCCCTCACCTACGCCGCCGTCCCGCTGGAGCGGGTCGACTGGACGCCCTTCGACCGGATCTCCCTCGACCTGTACCGCTCCGCCGAGATCGCCGACCGCTTCGCCGACGGCGTCCGGGACCTCACGACCCAGGGCAAGCCGGTCGCCGTCACCGAGTTCGGCTCCGCCACCTACCGCGGCGCCGGCGACCGGGGCGCGCTCGGCCTGGAGATCGTCGAATCGGACGCCGCCGGCCCGGTGCGCCTCGACGGCGTGTACGAGCGGGACGAACCCGCCCAGGCCGCCTACGTCCGCGAGCTGCTGACGGCCTTCGACGAGGGCGGCATCGACGCCGCCTTCGTGTTCACCTTCGCGCTGTACGACTTCGTCCACCGCCCGGACGGCGACCCGCGCGAGGACCTCGACCTGGCCAGCTACGGCATCGTCAAGGTCTACGAGGACCGCCCGGGCAGCGCCTTCCCCGGCCTGCCCTGGGACCCGAAGGAGGCCTTCACCACGGTCGGCGAGTACTACCGGACGCACTGACGCACACCCGGTCGGCGCGGGAGGTCGGCCGGTCCGACGTCCCGCCCCAACCGGGCGCGGGCGCTCAGGCGGTGCGGCGGCGGAAGTACGCGACGCCGAGGGCGATGGTGATCGGCCCCCACAGCGCGGCCGGGGTGACGCAGACCCGGTACAGCGCCTCCCACCAGCCGTTGTCGAACCCGACCTCGTCCAGTACGCCGGCCCAGGCGAGCGGCTGGAGGCCGAAGAGCCCGAACAGCACCAGCCCGCCCAGCACCGTCGCGACCAGCGGCCCGAGCGGCGGCACCCGGCGCCCCCGCAGGAACGGCACCCAGCGCGGGAACACCTCGCCCCAGCCGCTGACCAGGCCCAGGGTGAGCAGCGCCAGCCCCTCGGTGGTCAGGCTCAGGGCGAACACGTACGGCGTGGCCCACCAGACCCAGGGCGGGCGGTTCGGGTCGACCGTGCCCATCACGTAGTCGAAGGCGAACGGAAGCCGCCACAGGCAGTGCGGCAGCAGGACGAACGGCAGGGCCTTGGCCGAGCGCAGGGCCCAACGGGGGACGGGGCGTTCGGTGTCACCGACGGGGATGTTCTTCCACATGCGTCCACCCTCGCCGCCGCCACCCCTGCCCCACCTCGACCTCGCGGCCCGACCCCCTCCCCCGGCAGAGCGATCTAGGTGTGCGCCAGCAGGCTGACGTACCCCCGGTCCGGGCGCTCCGGCCGGGTCTGTTCCAGCCGGGTGGTGACGGTGAACCCGGCCCCGGCCAGCAGCGCCACCAGGCGTCCGGCCGGGACGAGGTGGGAGGACCAGGACACCGGGTGCCCGTACGCCGAGCTCGGCCGGGACTCCTCGTCGCCGGTGTGCCCGCCCAGCAACAGGTGCCCGCCGGGGGCGAGCACCCGGTGGAACTCCGCGAACAGCGCGGGCAGTTCGGCCTCCGGGGTGTGGTGGACGGAGTACCAGGCGAGGATGCCGCCGAGACTGCCGTCGGCGGCGTCCAGGGCGGCCATCGAGCCGACGGCGAAGCGCAGCCGGGGGTACGCGCGGCGGGCGAGGGCGATCATCCCGCCCGAGACGTCGACGCCGTGGGCGCGCAGCCCCAGCCCGTCCAGGTACGCCGTCACCCGCCCCGGCCCGCAGCCGAGGTCGGCGACCTCGGCGCCGCCCGCCTCCCGGACCAGCTCCGCGAAGGCGGCGAGCATCGCGCGCGAGAGCGGGTCCATGCCCTCGGGCGGGACGACGCGGCGGAGGTAGTCGGCGGCCACGGTGTCGTAGGACTCGCGGACGGCGGTGAGGTGTGCGGGCTCGGTCACCGCGCCACACTAGGGCGTGTCCGAGGCCTTCGCGGCCCGGGCGGCGCGCTCGGCGAAGACCTTCTCGCGGCGGTCGGCGGTCTGCTTCATCATCCGCTTGCGGTCGCGGGCGGAGAGCCGGTCGAGGTAGAGGCCGCCGTTCAGGTGGTCGGTCTCGTGCTGGAGGCAGCGGGCGAAGTATCCGGTGCCCTCGATCACCACGGGCTCGCCGTGCCGGTCGACGCCGTGCACCACCGCGTGGGCGGGGCGGGCGAGTTGGGTGTTGGCACCGGGCACGGACAGGCAGCCCTCGACGTCCTCGATCAGGCGGCGGCCGGGCTCCTGCGCCTCGACCACCGGATTGAGCACGTGGCCGACGTGCCGCACGCCGTCCTCGTCGGTGCAGTCGTAGACGAACAGCCTGAGGTCCACGTCCACCTGGTTGGCGGCGAGGCCGCAGCCGTCGGCGACGTACATGGTGGCGAACATGTCCTCGACCAGCCGGGCCAGTCGCTCGCTGCCGAAGTCCTGCTCGGTCGCCGTGCGGCAGGTGCGGCGGAGGATCTCCTCCCCCACCTCGGTGATCCGCAGGACGGTCGGATGCTCGCGCAGCTCGGACACGGGTGCTCCCCTTCGATGGACTTGCCGTCGGACGTGATGCCGGACGTGCGGTCGGACGTGCGGTCGGACTTGCTGTCAGCTTTGCAAAGTAGCAGACTTTGCAAAGTGACCGAAGACGTCGTCAGATCCGGGACCCTCCCCGAACACGCGGTGCGCACCGCCCTGTTGGCACTCCTCACCGAACACGGCACCCTCACCTCCACCGAGGCCGCCGCACACCTGGGCCAGAGCTCCGGACTCTGCTCCTTCCACCTGCGGCAGCTCGCCCGCCACGGGCTGATCGAGGAGGCCCCCGCCCTCGACGGCCGGGCCCGCCCCTGGCGCCTCCCCCGGGCGGTCCGGCCGGAGCAGGACCCGGAACCGAGCGAGCAGGAGTTCGGCGAACTCGCCCGCGGCCTGGAGGACGAGAGCCACCGGCGCTGGCTGGCCCGGCGCTCCGAGGCGCCCGCCGAGTGGCGGCAGGACGAGGCGTTCAGCACCGTCGTCCACCTCACCCCGGCCGAACTGGCCGCCGTCGGCGCCGAGGTGCGCGGGATCCTCGCCCGCTACCGCGACCGCGAGGCCGACCCGGCCGCCCGCCCCGCCGGGGCCCGCCCGGTCGCCGCCGTCACCCGGCTGTTCCCGCTGCTGGAAGGGCGCTGAGCCCGCCCGGCCGACAGCAGAACCGGACGGACGTTCGGTGCGTCCGTTTGAGGCGTGATCAGTGCGGTGCTCGGCGGAATGCCGATGTTCTGGCCCGGGCTGCTGCTCTCGCTGGTGCCGGCGGCGCTGCTGAACCAGCCGGTGGGGCGGTTGCTGCGGGCCCATTGGGTGGTGGGCTTCCTGCTGCTGCTCGGGCTCGGCGGAGTCGTCGTGGCGACGCTGCTGCCGGAGGCGTTCCGGCTGTCCGCGGACGCCGTGCGGCACTGCACCGTCCAGGGGGTGCGGCCGCGTTCGCCGTACGAGCTGCTGCACGTGCGGCACATCGAGCTCAAGCTGGCGACCTACGCCCCGGTCGGCTTCGCCGCCGCCCTGGCCGGGACGAGGCGGCGGGCGGTGGTGGCGCTGCTGGGCGCGGCGGTGCTGCCGTTCGCGGTGTCGGCGGTGCAGTACGCGGTGCCGTCGATCGGGCGGGCCTGCGACGTGCAGGACGTCTGGGACGGGGTGCAGGGGGTCGTCCTGGGGGCAGCGGTGAGGCTGGCGCTGGGACCGGTGGTCCGGCGGGTGGCCCGGGCCCGGGCGGCGACGGGCTGAGCGGCCGGGATCGGGGCCGAGGGCGCGGCCTCGACCGGGTTGGTCGCCCGACTCCGAAGAACTGCCGGCCTCCACGGGCCTCCACGGGCCTCAGTGCGGGATCGAGGAGATCAGCTCGTGCGCCCCCTGCCGCTTGAGCGCCAGGGCGACGGAGGTACCGAGGTCCTCCGGGGTGAGCGCGCCGGCCCACTCGTGGGCGTCCAGCACCCGCTTGCCGTCCGGGGTGAAGACCCGCCCGCGCAGCGAGAGCCGGCCGTCCGCCTCGGCCCGGGCGAAGCCGGAGATCGGGCTGTTGCAGTGGCCCTGCAGCACGTGCAGGAACATCCGCTCGGCCGCCGCCTCGCGCCAGGTGTCGTGGTGGCCGAGCCCGGTGACGGCCTCGATGGTCGCGGAGTCGTCCTCGCGGCACTGCAGCACGAGGATCCCGGCGCCGATCGGCGGGCACATCTCCTCGACCGGGAGGACCTCGGTGATCCGGGCCCGCTCGCCGATCCGCTCCAGTCCGGAGACGGCGAGCAGCAGCGCGTCGACGTCCCCGGCGGCCAGCTTGGCGAGCCGGCTGTTGGCGTTGCCGCGGATCGGCACGCACTCCAGGTGCGGGTGGGAGGCGGCGAGCTGGGCGATCCGGCGGACGGAGGAGGTGCCGATCCGGGTGCCGGGCGGGAGTTCGGCCAGGGTCAGGCCGCCCGGGTGGACGAGTGCGTCACGGATGTCGTCGCGGCGCAGGTGGGCGGCGAACACGGTGCCGGCGGGCAGCGGGCGGTCGGCGGGCACGTCCTTCAGGCAGTGCACGGCGACATCGGCCTCCCCGGCGAGCAGCGCGGCGTCCACCTCCTTGGTGAACGCGCCCTTGCCGCCGAGGGCGGCGAGGTCCCCGGTCCAGCGGTCGCCGGAGGTGGTGACCGGCACCACCTCGGTGCGCAACCCCGGGTGCAGTTCGGCGAGTTCGGCGCGGACCCGGTCGACCTGGGCGAGTGCCATGGGCGAGGAGCGGGACACGATGCGGATCAGCTCAGCGGTGGCCATGGCGCGATGATAGGCGCTCCGACGCTCACCCTTGGGACTGCCTCACGTACTCGGCGTAACGGCGCGGCAGCTCCGTCCCTCGGAGGTCCCGCACCACCGGCCCGACGGCGCCGACCGCGGCACCCGCCGCCACCAGCAGGCTCGCGCCGCCGAACGCGTACCCGTCGGCCGCGTCGACGGCGGTCAGGGCGAGCGTGGGCAGCACGGCGACCAGGCCGGTGCCGAGCACCTCGGCCACGGCGAGCCGTCGGCGCAGGTGGGCCAGGAACTCGACGGTCGGCCGGCCGGGCCGGATCCCGGGCACGAACCCCCCGGTGCGCAGCAGCGCGTCGGCGCCGGCCGGGGCCGACCGGTCGGTTCGCACGGCCAGCCCGGCACCGAGCGCCGCGAGCACGAACAGCAGTGCGAGGTACGGGAGTCGGGGCAGCGGCAAGGGCGCCAGCAGCAGCGCCGCGGTGACCGCCGGGACGAAGCCGCGGTGGCTGAGCACCAGTGGCAGGTAGCGGGTCTCACCGCCCGACCGGGCCCCGATCATGCGCCGCGCGTACTGGACCGGGACGCGCCGCTCGCCCGTGCGCCCGGCGATGACCAGCGCGGTGGTCGCCAGCAGGGCGAACAGCGCCGCCGCGAGCACCAGTGCGTAGCCGCCTGGGCCGGACTCCCGCTCCACCGCCCACAGTTGGCCGGGCAGGACGGCGAGCACCTGGGCGAGCAGCAGCACCGACACCCCGTCGCCGAGCCCGCGCCGGCTCAGCCACCGGGCGAGCCGGAGCACCGCCAGCGCGCCGGCCGCGGTGCAGCCGGTGATCACCGCGACGGCGGGCGCGCCGGGCAGCCGCAGCACGCCGTCGCCCGCGGCCGGGGACGGCAGCAGCCGGCCGGAGGCGGCGACGAGGCCGAGCACCAGGCCGCCGAGCAGGCCGAGGGCGAGGGTGGTCCGGGTCTCCAGCCGCCGCATTCCCGCGCGGCTGCCGCCCAGGTGCTCGGGGCGCAGCGCGGCGAGCCGGGGGTGCAGCCGGGTGAGGAGCAGCACCAGCGGTCGGGCGAGCAGGACCGGCAGGACGCCGAACGGGAGCAGCGCCAGCCGGTACAGCCCGCCGCCGGTCACCAGGTCGACCAGGCCGCGCAGTTGGTCGCCCGGCAGGGTGCGGTCGGCGACCCGGCCCAGGACCGCCGGGTCGACGCCGGGCAGCGGCAGGATCTGGCCGAGCCGGAACAGTAGGACGCCGCCGAGCGTGGCGGCGGTGGCCCGCAGGCCGGTTCCGGTACGACTGGCGGTCACTGGCCTCAACTCCCCCGGTGTCGACGGGAAGTGGGACGCCGGGACCGGCCGGGCGGTTCCCCGCCCGGCCGGTCCCGGCCGCCCGGGCGTCCGCCGCGTCCCGACCGGGTTCACTCGTTGTGCAGCACCTCGGCGATCGGCAGCCGGGCCGCCGATCGGGCCGGCACGAGCGCGCCGAGGACGGCGATCGCGACGCCCGCGAGGGCGAGGGCGGCCAGCAGCGGGGCGCCCCAGATGTCGATCATCGAGTCGGTGAAGTGGATGATCCGGACGTGCTCGGCGATCAGCCGGTGCACCAGGATCCCGACCGGGATGCCGACGATCCCGCTGACCACACCCTGCCAGGCCACCGAGGTGACCGTCATCCCGACCACCTGCCGGGGCGTCATCCCGATCGCCTTGAGCATCCCGAGGTCACGGCGGCGCTCCCGGATGGTGAGCAGCAGGGTGTTGAAGACGCCGAGCGCGGCGACCACCGACAGCAGGACGGAGAAGGTCGTGCTGAACGTCTTGATCGCGACGACCGACCCCTCCGTGCTCGGGGTGACGATCGAGGCCCCCAGGCTCGGGTCGGCGTCCGTGACGGCCTTCCGGTAGGCCGCCGCGTCGGCGCCGTCGGCGAGCCGGACGTCGTACTCGACCACGTGCGGGTCGGAGGTGAGCAGCGCCCTGGTGGCGGCGTTGGAGGTGATCGCGTTGGCGTTGCCCTGGACCTCCAGGCCGACCAGGGTGACGGTGGTCTGCCGGCCGTCCAGGGCCAGGGTGACCCGGTCGCCGAGTTTGAGCCCGTGCTGGTCCAGGAAGGCCGGCCCGGCCTCGGCCTCGCCCGGCCCGGTGGCCAGGCGGCCCTCGACCACGTTCAGCCGCCGGTGGTCGACCATGGCGTCACCGCCGTAGAAGCTGGCGAAGACCGGCTGGGGCTGGCCGACGATGCCGACCCGGACCAGGCCGCGGACGGAGACCTGGTCGGCGCCGGGGGTGGCGCGCAGCATCGCCTCGGTCTGCTCCGCGGTCAGCCGGGGCGCGAGCTCGCTGCCGGAGAAGACGGCGGTCTGCACGTTGATGTGGGTCCGGTGGTCCGGCGCGGCCATCGACGCGGCCAGGGTGCGGGTCAGCCCGGTGGTCACGGTCACGGTGACCACGCCGAGCGCGATCGCCGCCATGGTCAGCGCGGTGCGGGCCGGGCGGGCGAAGGGCTGGCCGAGGCCGAGGCTCACGGCGCGCGGCAGCCGGGTGCCGCTCAGCCGGCGCTGGACCGTGAGCCCACGCCCGGTGCGCGGGGCGCTGCCCGCCGAGATGGCCTGGGCGGCGGAGAGCCGGCGGGCCCGGGAGGCCGGGACGAACGCGGCGAGCGCGACCAGCAGCGGGACGCCGAGCAGGGTGGCGATGGGCAGCCAGCCGGCCGGCTCGATCACGGCGGTGCCGGTCGCGATCCCGCTGAACGCGGTCCTGAGGATGGGGTACGAGGCCGCCCAGCCCGCCGCCGTGCCGAGGATCGTACCGACCACGGCGGGCACCGAGACCATGGTCAGGTAGACCGTGACCACCTGGCGCGGGGTGAAGCCGATCGACTTGAGCACCCCGATGTGCCGGTAGCCGGAGACCACCGCGCCGCTGACCACGTTGCCGACGATCAGGGCGGCGACGATCAGGCCGAGCACGCCGAAGACCGTCATCAGCGGCAGGTAGGCGTCGGCGCCGGCCGAGAAGGCCTGCTTGAGCACCAGGTAGGACTGCCCGCTGGCGACGGCGTCCTTCGGCAGGCCCTCGGTGGCGTTGGCGAGCGAGGCGGTGAGCTGCTGGGGGGTTCCCGCGTCGGTGAAGCGGTAGAGCATCTGCCGCCCGGTGGGGTGCAGGGCGGCCGCCTGCTCGGGGGTGACCCAGCCGCCTGCGGACTGGCTCATGTCGGTCGCGAAGCCGACGATGGTGAGCTTCACCCCGGTGCTGGTGGTGATCGGCGTGCCGAGGTACTTCGCCGACCCGCCTCCCGGGGTGTCGATGACCACCTCGCCGGGAGCGGTGGCCCAGCGGCCGGACAGCACCTCCACCCGGTCCACCGGTGCGGCCGCCGGGTCGGGCCGGCCGACCAGGGTCAGCGGGCCCGGCGGGTGGCCGATCCAGTCGGTGGGGACGGTCACCACGGCCTGGTCGAAGGGCCCGGCGGCCGCCGCGACACCCGGCCGGTGGGCGGTGGCCGCCAGTTGCTCCGCTGAGGCCTTGGCCGGGTCGTACAGGGCACTGACGTGCGCGCCGTGCTCGCCCTCGAAGGCGGTGTCGAAGGGGGCCCGGGCGGCGCTGATCACCGCGAGGGCGAGCAGCACCGTCGCGGTGGAGCAGAAGACGACCAGGCCGATCACGACGGTCTGCACCCGGCGGCGCTTCACGGCCGCCCGGGAGGCCCGCCACACAGCGCCGTTCACGATGAACCCTCCAGCATCCGCTCCCGCGCCACCTTGCCGTCCGCGACCTCGACCAGCCGACTGGCGCAGCGGGTGGCCAGGTTGGGGTCGTGGGTGACGATCAGCAGGGTCTGCCCGATCTGGTTGAGGTCGATCAGCAGGTCCATCACCTGCTCGCCGGAGCGGCTGTCCAGCGCGCCGGTCGGCTCGTCGGCGAGCAGCAGCGCCGGACGGTTCATCAGGGCGCGGGCCACCGCGACCCGCTGGCGCTCACCGCCGCTGAGGGTGGCCGGGTAGACGTCCTTGCGGTGCGCGACGCCGAGTTCGTCCAGCAGCTCCAGCGCCCGGCGGCGCGCCTGCTTGGCGCCGGTGCCGGTCAACTGGGCGGCCAGGGCGACGTTGTCGAGGGCCGGGAGGTCGTCGATCAGGTTGAAGAACTGGAAGATCATGCCGATGTGGCGGCGGCGGAACAGCGCCAGGCCGTTCTCGTTCAGCCCGCCGAGGTCCTGCCCCTGCACCCGGACGGTGCCGGAGCTGGGCCGGTCCAGCCCGGCCACCATGTTCAGCAGGGTGGACTTGCCGCACCCCGAGGGGCCCATCACGGCGACCGCCTCACCCGCACGGATCCGCAGGTCGACGCCGTCGAGCGCCTTGGCGTCGCCGAACTCCTTGTGCACCCCGGACAGCTCGACGACGTACGGCGCGTCGTCGGGCCGGGTGGTCCCGTCGTGGTCGTTGCTCATGGTCGACGACGGTAGGCGCGGCCTCCCGGGCCGGGCGTCCCACCCCGGGTGTAACCGCGGGCCGCCGTAGTACCCGGGATGTATGCGGGCGGCACCCCCGGATGATGTCGATCAAGCTCCGGCCTGGGAGGCTGGCGCCGTGTGGGGAACTGGAACGGACTGGATCGCGGTCGCGACGGCGGGCACCGCCTGCGCGGGCGCCGGCTGGCTGGGCGTCGCGCTGGTACGGGCGCGGCGGCTGTACCGGACGGCCATCGGCGAGCGCGGCTGGCTGCTGGAGCGCGAGCGGGAGAGCGCCGCGAGCGCCGCCGTGGACGCCGAACGGGCGCGGATCGCCGCCGAGTTGCACGACATCGTCAGCCACAACGTGAGCCTGATGGTGGTGCAGGCCGGGGCCGCCCGCGAGGTGCTGGCCACCATGCCGGAGGAGGCGGCGGCCGCGATGGGCGCGGTCGAGGCCGCCGGGCGGGACGCCATGACGGAGCTGCGGCACCTGCTGGGCCTGCTCGCCCCGGCCGCCGACGGCAGCGAGGAGCCGGAGCTCGACGGCTTCGCGCCGCAGCCGAGCCTCGGCCGGCTGAGCCCGCTGATCGACCGCTTCGCCTTCGCCGGGCTGCCGGTGGAGGTGCGGGTCTCCGGCGAGCCGCGGCCGCTGCCCGGCGGCGTCGACGTGACGGCATACCGGATCGTCCAGGAGGCGCTGACCAACGCGCTCAAGCACGGGGACGGGGTGACGGCGGAGGTGACGGTGCGGTACGCGGACCACTACCTGCGGGTGGAGGTGCTGAACAGCGGCCCGAGCGTGCTCTCCGGCAGGCCCGCCCCCGCTCCGGCCCTCCGGCGGGCGGACGGCGCCGGGCGCGGACTGATCGGCCTGCGCGAGCGGGTCGCCGTGTACGGCGGGGACCTGGACGCCCGGCGCCGGCTCGGCGGCGGCTACCGGGTCCGCGCCCGCATCCCGCTGGACCGGCCGTACCCGCTGGACCGGCCGTGAACACCCGGGAGGGCACCGTGAACGCCCGGGAGGGCACCGTGAACGCGCTGGAGGGCACCGTGGAGCAGACCGAGCAGCGCCGCCCCCGGGTGGTGATCGCCGACGACCAGGAGCTGGTCCGCACCGGTTTCCGGATGATCCTCACCGCGCGCGGCATCGACGTGGTCGCCGAGGCCGGCGACGGCGCCGAGGCGGTGGCCGCCGCCACCCTGCACCGGCCGGACGTGGCCCTGCTGGACATCCGGATGCCGACCATGGACGGCCTGGAGGCGGCCCGCCGGATCCTGGCCGCGGTGCCCGGCTGCCGGGTCATCATGCTGACCACCTTCGACCTGGACCACTACGTCTACGCGGCGCTGTCCGCCGGCGCCAGCGGCTTCCTGCTCAAGGACGTCACCTCGGCCCACCTCGCCGCCGCCGTACGGCTGGTGGACACCGGGGACGCCCTGCTCGCCCCGTCGATCACCCGCCGGCTGGTGGAGCGCTTCGCGGCCGGCGCCCCGCACCCCGCCGCGCGCGGCGCCGACGCGCCGCGGCCGCACCGCGACCTCGCACCGCTCACCCCGCGCGAGGTGGAGGTGCTCGGCCTGCTCGGACGCGGCCTGTCCAACGGCGAGTTGGCGGTCGAACTGACCCTGAGCGAGTCGACCGTGAAGACCCACGTGGCCCGGATCTTCGCCAAGTTGAACCTGCGCGACCGGGCCCAGGCGGTGGTGCTCGCCTACGAGACCGGACTGGTCGCACCGGGTGCGAACGACTGACCGTCAATTCCCTTACCCGTCACGATGATTCGCATGACAATCAGGTAGCTCACTCATTAGGGGGAACCGCTCGAAGGATTCACATTTTTGCCAGTCCATGGGGGAGCATCTGCGTATCCGCGACCGGAGCGACGAACACCGTCCGCGCGGCACCACCCGCAGGACGAAGACCATTGGACAGGCCCGTGACCACCACCACCCCCGTGTGGGACTGCCCCTTCCACCACACCGACGGCCTGGAGTTCGACCCCCTCCTCAAGCGGCTGCTCACCGAGGCCCCGATCGCCAGGGTCCGACTGCCCCACGGCGCGGGCGAGGCCTGGCTGGCCACCCGCTACGAGGACGTCAAACTGGTCACCACCGACCGCCGGTTCAGCCGCGCCGCGGGCATCGGCCGCGACCTGCCGCGGATGACGCCCGCCACCATCGCCCAGGCCGAGTCCATCAACCTGATGGACCCGCCCGAGCACAACCGGCTGCGCCGCCTGGTCGCCCAGGGGTTCACCAATCGCCAGGTCGAGCGGATGCGCCCCCGGACGCAGGCCATCGTCGACGGCTTCCTCGACGAGATGGTCGAGCACGGCGCCCCCGCCGACCTCGCGCACTTCCTCTCCGCCCGGCTCCCGCTCCACACCATCTGCGAGCTGCTGGAGATCCCCGGACCGGACCGCGACCAGCTGCGCGCACGGGCGGTCGCGATGATGCGGATGGGCCCCGGCAGCCGCGAGGGCCAGGAGGAGGCCAAGGCCGGCCTGCGCGCCTACTTCACCGAGCTCACCGCCGAACGCCGGGCCCACCCCGGCGAGGACTTGATCAGCGCGCTCGCCACCGCCCGCGACGGCGAGGACCTGCTCGACCCGGACGAACTGGCCGTCATGGCGATGGTCCTGCTGGTCACCGGCCACGACACCAGCACCTACCAGCTGAGCAACATCACCTACACCCTGCTCACCCACCCCGAGCAGCTCGCCGCGCTGCGGGCCCGGCCCCAGGACCTGCCCCGCGCCCTGGAGGAGCTGCTGCGCTTCATCCCGTTCCGCCAGGGCCCCGGCATCGCCCGGATCGCCACCGAGGACGTCGAGCTCGGCGGCGAGCTGATCCGGGCCGGCGAGGCCGTGCACGTCTCCTACCTCACCGCCAACCGCGACCCGGCCGCCTACGAACACCCCGACGAGCTGCGCCTGGACCGCACCGACGGGCCCGTCAACATGGCCTTCGGCCACGGCCAGCACCGCTGCCTCGGCTCGCACCTCGCCCTGATGGAGCTCCAGGTCGCGATCGGCACCCTGCTGCGCCGCTTCCCCGGGCTGCGGCTGGCCGTCGACCCGGCCGAACTCGACTGGGAATCCGGCTCGATCTGGCGCTTCCCGCAGACCCTGCCGGTCGCCTGGTAGCCCGCTCCCCTCGACACACCGTTCCCGCACCGGGGAGACCCACACCCATGGCCACACTCTGCCGCCCCGCCGTCGCCGTGCCCGAGCACGTCATCACCCTCGACGAGACCCTCGACCTGGCCCGCACCCTGCACGCCGGGCACCCCCAACTCGGCCTGGCCCTGCGGCTGATCGAGAACACCGGGGTGCGCACCAGGCACCTGGTCCAGCCGATCGAGCAGACCCTCACCCACCCGGGCTTCACCCACCGCAACCAGGTGTACGAGCGGGAGGCCAAGCGCCGCGTCCCCGAGGTGGTCGAACGCGCGCTCGCCCACGCCGAGTTGGGCGCCCAGGACATCGACCTGATCATCTACGTGTCCTGCACCGGCTTCATGATGCCGTCGATGACCGCCTGGCTGATCAACACCATGGGCTTCCGCTCCGACACCCGCCAGGTGCCGATCGCCCAGCTCGGCTGCGCGGCCGGCGGCGCCGCCGTCAACCGCGCCCACGACTTCTGCCGCGCCTACCCGGGCGCCAACGTGCTCATCGTCGCCTGCGAGTTCTGCTCGCTCTGCTACCAGCCGAGCGACCTCGAAGTCGGCTCGCTGCTCTCCAACGGCCTGTTCGGGGACGCCGTCGCCGCCGTGGTGATGCGCGGCCGGGGCGGCCGCGGGGTGCACGTCGAGCGCAACGGCTCGCACCTCGTCCCGGACACCGAGGGCTGGATCTCGTACGGGGTCAAGGACACCGGCTTCCACTTCCAACTGGACAAGCGGGTGCCCGGCACCATGGAGATGCTCGCCCCCGCGCTGCGCACCCTGGCCGGGCAGCACGGCTGGGACGTCTCCGGACTCGGCTTCTACGTCGTGCACGCCGGCGGCCCGCGCATCCTGGACGACCTCTGCCACTTCCTCAACCTGGAGCCCTCGACCTTCCGCTACAGCCGGGCCACGCTGACCGAGCGCGGCAACATCGCCAGCGCCGTCGTCTTCGACGCCCTGGCCCGGCTGTTCGCCGACGGCGGCGTCGCCGAGGGCACCACCGGCCTGATCGCCGGCTTCGGACCGGGCATCACCGCCGAGATCTCCCTCGGCAGTTGGGCCGACACCCCGGTCGAACCGGTGCGCCGACGCCCGCGCGCCATCTCCACCTCCGACATCGCCCTCGTCCACCAGGCCGCCCCCTGCCGTTTCCCGGCCGGCACTACGATCACGGAATGACAGACACCACGGACCGCACCGACACCGACACCTCCGCCAGAGCCGCCGAACTCGCCGCCCTGTTCCCGGCGTTGCACGCGCCGCAGTACTGGGCCTGGGGGCGCTACGACGCGCAGTTCTCCACCGTGCTGCCGCCGGACGAGCTGGTCACCAACATCCACCTGGTCGGATTCGCGGACGGTGGCGTGGTGCTCTGCCGGGACGACCGGAACCACTGGTTCCTGCCCGGCGGCACCCGGGAGAAGGACGAGTCCGTGGCCGACTGCCTGGCGCGGGAGCTGCGCGAGGAGGCCGGCGCCCGGTTGCTCGGCGAGCCGGCCTGGCTGGGCGCGCACCGCTGCCACACCGAGGACCTGGTGCCGTACCGGCCGTGGCAGCCGCACCCGGACAAGGCCTGGCTGTGGGGCTGGGGCGAGGTCGAGCTGGACTCCACGCCGACCAACCCGGCGGACGGCGAGCAGGTGGTCGAGGTCCGGGCCGTCCCGGTCGCCGAGGCGCAGCGGCTGCTGCTCGGCGGGCACGACGCCTGGTGGGGCGAGCTGATCGGGCTGGCGGTCGAGCTGCGACGGCGGGCCGGGCGGAGCTGAGGCCGCTCCCGGTCCGAGGTGGCCGCCGGTGCGAGGTGGGCTCCTGCTCCGAGGCGGCTCCTGCTCCGAGGTGGCTCCCGGCACGAGGTCACTCCCGGTCCGGGATATTCCCGTCGGGGCGGAAGACCACCGGAACGGCCGAACAGCAGAGAGCGGTGTCCGTTTTGCGGTGATATGACTCGGCCATGGACACCTATTCGTTGGCCGCGTCGCTGGCCGTGGACTACCCGGTGCTCAACATCTTCTGGACGATGCTGGAGCTGTTCCTCTGGATCCTCTGGTTCTTCCTGCTGTTCAAGATCATCACCGACATCTT
Organism: Kitasatospora sp. NPDC040550; assembly: GCF_055594965.1. NCBI lineage: Bacteria > Bacillati > Actinomycetota > Actinomycetes > Kitasatosporales > Streptomycetaceae > Kitasatospora > Kitasatospora sp. NPDC040550. Next base: position 119,550 of record NZ_JBVIWC010000003.1, read on the forward strand.
CCGCAGCCACGACCTCAGCGGCTGGGGCAAGGCCGGCTGGCTGGTCCTGGTGATCATCCTGCCGCTGATCGGCATCCTCGCCTACCTGATCGCCCGCGGCCAGGGCATGGGGAAGCGGGACATCGAACAGGCCCAGCAGACCGACGCGGCGGTCCGGGCCTACATCCGGGACGCGGCGGCCGGAACGCCCGCGGAGGGCGGTACCGGCGGCCGCGGCCACGTCGAGGACCTGGCGAAACTGGCGGACCTGAAGGAGCGGGGCGCCATCTCCGACGAGGAGTACCAGAAGGCCAAGGACAAGCTCCTGGCGTGAGCGGACGGAGCGGCCGGGGGGGGGGGGGGGGGGGGCCCCCCCCCCCCCCCCCCCCCCTCCTCTCCCCCCCCCCCCCCCCCCCCCTCCCCCTCCCCCCCCCCCCCCCCCCCCCCCCCCCCCCCCCCCCCCCCCCCCCCCCCCCCCCCCCCCCCCCACACCCCCCAAAACCCCCCCCCCCCCCCCCCCCCCCCCCCCCCCCCCGCGGCCGTGCGGCCCGCCTCCCTCAGCGCCCCGTCGCCGCCCCCGTCGGGTGCGGCGAGGCACCGGCCGTCGGAGACGCCGTGGTCGCGGGGGCGCTGCTCGGTGATCCGGAGGGCGACGGCGGGACCGTCCGGCTCGGCGTCGCGGTGGGCTGCGGCGGGGCCGTCGTCGCGGGGGACGCCGGTGCGGAGGGCGAGGCGGGGGCCGACGAGGGCCCCGAGGACGACGGCCCCGAGGAAGGCCCCGAGGAAGACCCGGACGAGGGCGGCGACGAGCTCCCCGCCGAGGGCTCCGCCGAGGAGGACGCGGAGCCGCCCCGGTTCTGCGGCCCGCCCTCCAGGGTGACCACCGCCTGGGAGGGCGGGAGCGCGATCCGGGCCGTCCAGTGGGTGGTGGGCGCGAGGTCCTCGTCCACGGTGACGATCACGGTGATCCGCTGTCCCGGCGCCAGCGTCCCGGCGTCGCGGCTGAGCCGGAGCCAGCCGGCGTCCGTCACCGCGTGCCAGCGGATCTCCGTGCTGCCGGAGTTGGTGAGGGTGAGCACCGTCCGGCTGCCGTACTCCCCGGCCTCGACGGTGAGCAGCCCGGCGGGCGCCGGGTCGCCCGTGCCCGGCGCGGAGGCCCGTTCGACCGCGGGGGCCGGGGCGGCGACCAGGGCGGGGCTGCCGAGCGGGGTCGCGCCGTGGGCCGGTACCGGGACCAGCGGCCCCTGCAGGGTGAGCCGCGGAAAGCCAGGGAGCAACGTTTCTGCACCGCTTCCGCCACCCGCGCCGGCCGCCCCGCCGCCACCCGCACCCGCCAGCTCCAGCCCGGGCATCCCCGCGACCGCGCCCACCCCGGCCGACCACGGCGGCCGCTGCCCGGCGTCCGACCCGGCCCCGTCCACCCGCACCGCCGACACCGAGGCCGCCGCCCCCGCCCCGGCGCCGCCCCGGTGCCCGGCCCAGAGCGCCACCACCGGCGCCGCCAGGACGGCCGCGAGTACCCCGGTGGTCACCACCCGCCGACGGACCGCCAGGCTCCGGCCCGCGTCCGGCGCCCGGTGCCGGGGGAAGCCGCCGTGGTCGAAGCGCAGCCCCGGCTCGGCCGCCACGGCACCCCGCCGCCCTCCGGCCGCCGCCGTCGGGGGCTGCGCCGCGCCCACCGGGGACGGGACCGCCCCGCCCACCGCGGCCGGTGCCGTCAGCAGCGGCAGCCCCGACAGCCCGGACGCGCCCTCCGCCGCCCCGCCGGCGGCCACCCGCTCCGCCGTCCCCCGGCAGGTCGGGCAGTCCACCACGTGCTGCACCAGTTCCCGCCGCAGCGCCGGGCCGAGCACCCAGTCCCGCCAGGACTCGGCCCCGGCCCCGCCGAGCCGGTCCAGCTCGGGGCAGCTGCCCACCCCGAGCACCAGCAGCGCCGCCCTGGTCCGGGCCACCTCGGCCTCGGCGGCGGCGAGCAGGGCCCGGGTCCGCTCGAACGGCAGGCCCAGGACGGCCGCCACCTCCAGCGGGGTCAGCCGGTGCCGGACGGAGAGTTCCAGCGCCTCGCGCTGCTCCGGGTCCGTACCGGCCGCCTCCGGCCAGGCGAGCGAGGCCAGCTCGCGCCGCCGCCGGACCGCCTCGGCCCCGGTCGGCTCCGCCCCGGGCCCCGCACCCGCTTCCGGGCCGGTGCCGTCAGCCGGGCCGGTGCCGCCGTCCGGGCAGGCCCCGTCCGCGAGCCGCCGCAGGCAGCAGTACCGGGCCAGCGAGAAGAGCCAGGCCCGGACCAGTCCGGGCTCGGCCAGCCGGTTGCCGTGCCGCCGGGCCAGTTCGCGGACCTCGCGCAGGGCGCCGGCGGCCGCGTCGTGCTCGCACAGCACCGAGAGGCAGTAGGTGAACAGGCCGTCCACCTGCCGGTCGTACGCCGCGAGCACGGCGTCCGCAGCCCCGACGGGCCCAACAGTTCGCGTTGTCACCCGTCCGACGGTAGGAGCAGCGGGCGGCCCGTCCCCGCCGTTCGCCGCGTATGTACTTCTTTCGGGTAACAACATCGCCCATCTGTGTGGGCGCGCGGCCGGTCCGACGGTGGTCCGCCGCTGTCACACCCAGCCGCTACCGTGGGCCGCATGCCTCCGCGTTCCAAGACCACCGCCAAGCCGCGCCCGGCCTACCGCTGCACCGAGTGCGGCAACCAGCTGCCCAAGTGGGTCGGCCGCTGCCCGGAGTGCAACGCCTGGGGCACGGTCGAGGAGTACGGCGCGGTGCCGATCCGCACCACCGCCGCGGGCCCGGTCAGCGCGCCCGCCCGGCCGATCGCCCAGGTGGACGGCCAGGTGGCGACGGCCCGCTCCACGGGCGTGCCGGAGCTGGACCGGGTGCTCGGCGGCGGCCTGGTGCCCGGCGCGGTGGTGCTGCTGGCCGGCGAGCCCGGCGTCGGCAAGTCCACCCTGCTGCTGGACGTCGCGGCCAAGGCGGCCACCGCCCAGCACCGCACCCTCTACGTCACCGGCGAGGAGTCGGCCGGGCAGGTCCGGCTGCGCGCCGACCGGATCGACGCCCTCTCCGAGCACCTCTACCTCGCCGCCGAGCAGGACCTCGGCGCGGTGCTGGGGCACATCGAGGCGGTCAACCCCGGCCTGCTGATCCTCGACTCGGTGCAGACCATCGCCTCCGCCGAGCTGGACGGCGCCCCCGGCGGCCCGGCCCAGGTCCGCGAGGTGGCGGGCGCGCTGATCCGGGCCTCCAAGGATCGGGGCATGGCCACCCTGCTGGTCGGCCACGTCACCAAGGACGGCCAGATCGCCGGTCCGCGCCTGCTGGAGCACCTGGTGGACGTGGTGCTGAGCTTCGAGGGTGACCGGCACGCCCGGCTGCGGCTCATCCGCGGGGTCAAGAACCGCTACGGCGCCACCGACGAGGTGGGCTGCTTCGAGCTGCACGACGAGGGCATCGTCGGCCTGGCCGACCCGTCCGGTCTCTTCCTGACCAGGCGTGACAAGCCCGTCCCGGGCACCTGCCTCACCGTCACCCTGGAGGGCAAGCGCCCGCTGGTCGCCGAGGTACAGGCGCTGATGGTGGATTCGCAGATCCCCTCCCCGCGGCGCACCACCTCGGGCCTGGAGTCGCCCCGGATCGCGATGATCCTGGCCGTGGTCGAGCGGCACGGCGGGGTGAAGCTCGGCAAGCAGGACATCTACACCGCGACGGTCGGCGGGGTGAAGCTGACCGAGCCCTCCGCGGACCTCGCGGTGGCGCTCGCGGTGGCCAGCTCCTCCACCGACACCCCGCTGCCCAGCAACCTGGTGGCGATCGGTGAGGTCGGCCTGGCGGGCGAGGTGCGGCGGGTGACGGGTGTGCAGCGCCGGCTGGCCGAGGCGCACCGGCTGGGCTTCACCCACGCCCTGGTCCCGCCGGACCCGGGCAAGGTGCCGCCGGGCATGAAGGTGGTCGAGGTGGCCGACATCGGCGAGGCGCTGCGGGCCATCCCGGGCCGCCGCCGGGCCGCCGCCAAGCCGCGCTCCGAGGCCCGTGGTGAGGCCCGTACCGAGGCGCGTGGTGAGGCTCCGTCGGCCCCGCTGGCGCCCCGCGCACCCCGGGTCCCGGCGTACCCGGAGGAGCTGATGGACGGCTGGGAGCCGCTCGACTCCGACGAACTCCGCTGACCCAAGCCCTGCCGAAGCCGCACGCAGTTAGACTTTCCCCAGTCTCATTGGCCAGAAGGCAGTACCGGAGCGGTACTGAGCGACAGAGCAACAGACCGCGGACCGGCGCACGGCGCGAGGCGCGCGGCACGGGGTCGACCGGAGGAGTCACGTGGCAGCCAGCGACCGGGGGGCGGACAAGGCCTCCCGTGAGGAGGCCCTGCTGCGGGCCTCCCTCACCGCCATCGCGCCCGGTACCGCGCTTCGTGACGGACTGGAACGGGTCCTGCGGGCCAACACCGGTGGCCTGATCGTGCTGGGTTTCGACCGGACCGTCGAGTCCCTGTGCACCGGCGGCTTCGTCCTGGACGTCGAGTTCAGCGCGACCCGGCTGCGCGAGCTGTGCAAGCTCGACGGCGCCGTGGTGCTGGACAAGGACATCACCAAGATCGTCCGGGCCGGCGTCCACCTGATGCCGGACTCCACCATCCCCACCGACGAGACCGGTACCCGCCACCGCACCGCCGAGCGGGTCAACCGGCAGACCGGCTTCCCGGTGGTCGCGGTCTCGCACTCGATGCGGCTGATCGCCATGTACGTCAACGGCACCCGCCGGGTGCTGGAGGACTCCACCACCGTCCTCTCCCGCGCCAACCAGGCGCTGGCTACCCTGGAGCGCTACAAGCTGCGCCTGGACGAGGTGGCCGGTACGCTCTCCGCCCTGGAGATCGAGGACCTGGTGACGGTCCGGGACGTCACCGCCGTGGCCCAGCGCCTGGAGATGGTCCGGCTGATCGCCACCGAGATCGCGGGCTACGTGCTGGAGCTCGGCATCGACGGCCGCCTGCTCTCGCTCCAGCTCGACGAGCTGATCGCCGGTGTGGAGCCGGAGCGCGAACTGGTCGCCCGGGACTACTTCCCGGAGCGCGCCGCCAAGAAGGGCCGCACGGTCACCGAGGTGCTGGCCGACCTGGAGGCACTCACCCACGCCGAGCTGCTGGACCTGCAGACGGTCGCCAAGGCGCTCGGCTATTCCGGCACGCCGGAGTCCCTGGACTCCGCCGTCTCCCCGCGCGGCTACCGCCTGCTGGCGAAGATCCCGCGCCTGCCCAACACGGTGATAGAGCGCCTGGTCGAGCACTTCGGCGGCCTGCAGAAGCTGCTCGCGGCCAGCATCGACGACCTGCAGACGGTCGAGGGCGTCGGCGAGACCCGGGCCCGCTCGGTCCGCGAGGGCCTGTCCCGCCTTGCCGAATCGTCCATCCTGGAGCGCTACGTCTGACCGGACGCGCAGCGGACCACGAACGGCCCCCGGAGAAACGCTTCCCCGGGGGCCGTTCCGCGTCCCGGGACGCGGGCCCCGACGGGCCGACGGGCCGACGTGCGGAGCCCCCGACCGCTCGGCGGCCGGGGGCTCCGTGCGGACGTGACGGACGCTCAGTTGTCCAGTCGGATCGAGGTCCGGGCCGACACCTTGTCGCCGGAGAGCCCGGTGAGCTCCGCCAGCACCACGTACGTCCCGTTCGCCGGGGCGCTCTGGTCGGCGGTCGCGCACTGCGGCTTGCTGCGGCTGCGGTCCCAGGTGAAGGTCTCGGTCTGGCTGCCGTTCGCCGGGATCTGCACCCAGATGTTGCCCTTGTCGGGCGGGCAGTCGCCGGAGGACCAGACCCGGTCGTTGTTGCTGCCGCTGCTGACCGTGATCACGGAGGCGGTGCGGCCCAGGTCCACCCGGCAGTTGGCGCCGGAGGAGTTCTTGACCGTGAGCGCCAGCTTGGGCTTGTCCTTGGGCTGGTACGAGTTCTGGGTGCCGGCCAGCTCCAGGGCGACCTGCGAGGAGGAGCAGACCGGGAGCGCCATCACCTCGGCGGTGTTCACCGCCGGGGCGCCGCCGCCCGAGCCGCCGGTACCGCCGGGCGCGGGGCTGCCGCCGCCGGAACCGCCCGCCCCGCCCGAGCCCCCGGACCCGCCGGACCCGCCGGCACCGCCCGAGCCGCCGGCGCCGCCACCCGTGGCGCCGCCGCTGAGGCCGACCTCGCTGCCGCCGCCGCTGGCCACCGGCCCGCCGCCGGAGCCGCCGCCGGCCGGGTGCGCCGCGGGGCCGCTCGGCGAGGCGCCGGGCGTGATCGCCTGAGCGGGCGTCTGGCTCTGGGACGGTACGGGCTGCGCGGCCTTGCTCGATGAGCCGTCGTCACCGCCCCCGCCCTGATCGGTCATCAGCCAGGCGATCAGGGCGACGACCGCCGCGACGGCGACGAGCACGACGACACGCCGACGCCAGTAGATCGAGGCCGGCAGCGGTCCCACGGGTTGACGCAAAGAGGGCACGATCAAACTCTATGGGACTGCGTGTGGCGATTGACTCACCAACACCGCACAGTCGCCCCTTCTTTCACATGATCCGCCATTTGATCCGTTCGAGGGAGTCCTTTCACCCGGATACCCGGGCGGGAACCGAGGAGAGAGCGACGGAGAACGGTCCGTCCGGAGCCCCCGCATCCGCTTCGGCCCGACCGCACCGCCGTGGGAGGATCGAAGGGCCATGACTGCCATCACCGCCGCCGAAGCCGCCCCCGCGCCGCCCCTGCCCCTGCCGTTGCTGCACTCGACCGTCATCGACTGGTACGAGGCGAGCAAGCGCGACCTGCCCTGGCGGACCCCCGAGGCGACGCCCTGGGCCGTCATGGTGAGCGAGTTCATGCTCCAGCAGACCCCGGTGAAGCGGGTGCTGCCCGCCTGGCAGGCCTGGATGACCCGCTGGCCCACCCCCGCCGACCTCGCCGCCGAGGCGCCCGGCGAGGCGGTCCGGATGTGGGGCCGGCTGGGCTACCCGCGCCGCGCGCTGCGCCTGCACGCGGCCGCCGCGGCGATCACCGAGGAGCACGGCGGGGAGGTCCCGGACGACCACGCCACGCTGCTCTCGCTGCCCGGGGTGGGGGAGTACACCGCCGCCGCCGTCGCCTCCTTCGCCTTCCGCCAGCGGCACGTGGTGCTGGACACCAACGTCCGCCGGGTCTTCGCCCGCGCGGTGACCGGCGTCGAGTACCCGGCCACCGCCACCACCGCCGCCGAGCGCCGGACCGCGACCGCGCTGCTGCCGGACGACGCCGGGACGGCCGCCACCTGGGCGGTCGGCGTGATGGAGCTGGGCGCCCTGGTCTGCACCGCCCGCGGCCCGGAGTGCGGGGAGTGCCCGCTGTTCACCGTCTGCGCCTGGCAGCGGGCCGGCCGCCCGCCGTACGAGGGCCCGGCCCGGCGCGGCCAGACCTACGAGGGCACCGACCGCCAGGTGCGCGGCAAGCTGCTCGCGGTGCTGCGCGAGGCGCACGGCACCGTCCCGCAGGCCCGGCTGGACGCGGTCTGGCCGGACGCGGTGCAGCGCGCCCGGGCACTGGACGGCCTGGTCGCCGACGGCCTGGTCGAGCCGGTCGAGCAGGGCGTCTACCGGCTGCCCCAGTAGACACGGCGGCGCCCCCGGGAGTCCCTTCTCCCGGGGGCGCCGTACGCGGGCGGGGGCCGTCAGACGGCCGCGGCCTCCAGCGAGGCCTCGGCCGCCTTCTCGCCCTTGCCGGCGCCGCGCAGCGGCACCTCGCGCAGGAACAGCGAGGCGGCGATGGCGATCACGGCCACCCCGGCGCCCCACAGGAAGACGGTGTGCATGCCGTTGGACACCGCGTGGTGGTAGGCGTCCTGGACGACCTCGGGCAGCTTGCGCAGCTCGGCCGGGCTCATCTGGCCCGGGTCCTTCGCCCCGCCGCCGGCGGAGGCCTGCTCGCCCAGGCGCGAGGTCATGGTGTCCTTCACCCGGTTGTTGAACAGGGCGCCGAACAGCGCGACACCGAAGGAACCGCCGATGGTGCGGAACAGGGTGGCGGTGGAGCTGGCCACGCCCATGTCCTTGAGCTCGACGCTGTTCTGCGCGACCAGCATGGTGATCTGCATCAGGAAGCCCATGCCGGCGCCGAGCACGACCATCCAGCAGGCCGAGGTGAAGCTGCTGGTCCCGACGCCCATGGTGGAGAGCAGGACCATGCCGGCGGTCATCACGACGGTGCCGATGATCGGGAAGACCCGGTACTTGCCGGTCTTGGTGACGGCCTGGCCGACCACCAGCGAGACGACCAGCATGCCGAACATCATCGGCATCAGCAGCAGGCCGGAGTTGGTCGCCGAGGCGCCCTGGACGATCTGCTGGTAGAGCGGCAGGAAGACGGTCGAGCCGAACATCACGAAGCCGACCACGAAGCCGATGATCGAGACCAGGGTGAAGTTCAGGTTCTTGAACAGGCTCAGCGGCAGCATCGGCTCCTGGGCCCGCTGCTCCACGTAGCAGAAGGCGATCAGCGAGGCGACGGCGAGCGCGGCCAGGCCGAGGATCTCCTTGGAGCCCCAGGCGTACTGCTGGCCGCCCCAGGTGGTGATCAGCACCAGGGAGGTGATGCCCGCGGTGAGCAGCACGGCGCCCGGGTAGTCGATCCGGGCGGTGTTGGTGACCTTCGGCAGCTTGAGGGTGACGACGACCACGGCGAGGGCTATCAGGCCGAGCGGCAGGTTGATGTAGAAGGTCCAGTGCCAGCTCAGGTGGTCGGTGATGAAGCCGCCGACCAGCGGGCCGCCGATGGTGGCGAGGGCCATCACGGCGGCGAACATGCCCTGGTACTTGCCGCGGTCACGCGGCGGGACGAGCGCACCCATGATCGACATGACGCCGACCATCAGACCGCCGGCGCCGAGGCCCTGCACGGCGCGGAAGCCGATCAGCTCGTTCATGTTCTGGGACAGGCCGGACAGCGCCGAGCCCACCAGGAAGATCACGATCGAGGTCAGGAAGATGCCCTTGCGGCCGTAGAGGTCGCCGAGCTTGCCCCAGATCGGGGTGGAGGCGGCGGTGGCCAGGGTGTAGGCGGTGACCACCCAGGAGAGGTGCTCGGCACCGCCGAGGTCACCGACGATGGTCGGCATCGCGGTGCCGACGATCAGGTTGTCGAGCATGGCCAGCAGCATCGTGACGACCAAGCCGACCATCACGAGGCGGATCTCGCGGGGCGACCGCGGCTGCTCCTCCTCGGTCGTCTTGTCCTCCGGTACCGGGCCGGCGGTCTTGGACTGTGACATGGGGTGGGGTCTCCCGGAGGGTGTTTCGGACGGGCCTCGCGCCGCGTTGCGGATCACTTACTTGACGCCCGGCTAGTTTATCGATCGTCGGCACGGTAGGCTTTTTACTAGCCGGTCGTCAAGCCAGTTTTAAGACCGAGCGCCTGGGCAGGGAGAATGGGCCCGGGGCGGACGCCACCCCGGGTCCGCAGGACCGTCACCGCAGCAGTCACCGACGCAGTCAACGAGGCAGGCCATGGGCACTCCGCACAGCCCCCGCAGCGACACCCGGGCTCGCATCATCGAGGTGTCGTTGGAGCTCTTCTCGGAGCAGGGCTACGAGCAGACCTCGCTGCGTGAGATCGCCGACCGACTGGGCGTCACCAAGGCCGCGCTGTACTACCACTTCAAGACCAAGGACGACATCGTCCTGGGCATCGTCGAGCGGATGGCCGCGCCGATCGACGAGATCATCGCGTGGGGCCGGGAGCAGCAGGCCTGGAGCCCGGAGATGCGCGACGAGATGATCCGGCGCTACGCGGACGGGATGACCGAGCGGGCCCCGCTGCTGCGCTTCTTCCACGAGAACCAGCCCGCGCTGCGCGAGTCCCCGGCCGGGCTGGCCTTCCGGGAGCGCGTGATCACCATGATGCAGCTGGTGCACGGGCCCGACGCCGGGTTCCGGGACCGCCTGCGGGCGACGATGGCGCTGTTCACCGCCCACTCGGCGTTCTTCCTGCTCAAGCAGGACTCCTCCGACTGCGGCGACACCGAGAACGTGTGGGGCGAGAAGCTGCCGGCCGCGGACCTGGAGGAGGCGCTCGAAGCGGCCCGCGAGGTCTCGCTGGAGATCAGCAGCCGGATCGGCCACCCCGCCCGGGACTGAGCGGCGGTCCTCAGAACGCCGTGACGCCGTGCCCGGAGAGGTAGGCGATCGGGTTGACCACCGCGCCGTAGCGGTTGCTGGTGCGGATCTCGAAGTGCAGGTGCGGCCCGGTGGAGTTGCCGGTGTTCCCGGACAGCCCGACCCGTCGGCCCGCCGGCACCCGGTCGCCGGCCGACACCGAGACCGCCGACAGGTGCGCGTACTGCGCGAAGTGCCCGTCGGCCAGCCGCAGCACGACCTCCTTGCCGTACGCGCCGTCCCAGCCGGCCGAGACCACGGTCGCGTCGCCGACCGCCAGCACCGGCGTGCCGGGGGAGACCGCGAAGTCCACCCCGGTGTGGTACCCGGCGGCGTACCCGGAGTTGGCCACGCCGAACGGATTGCTGGTGGGCGCGTCCGGCGCCGGCGCCGACCAGTCCGGCGCGGGCGCGGGGGCCGGTGCGGCCTCGGGCTGCGGGCCGGGCTGCTCGGCGGACTGCTCGGCGGGCGCGGGCTCCGCCGCCGGGTCGAGCGGCAGCAGGTTGGGCGCCACCGCCACGAAGGCCTGCGCCGAGGCGGCGTCGTCCGGCAGCTTGTACGGGCTCGGGCCGGCCACCTGCACCAGGCCCGGGTTGGGCACCTCCGCCCGCGGGGCGGTGAACGCCGAGCTGCCCGGCGTGGTCGGCCGCACGGTCTGCGCCGAGGCGCTGCCCGGGGCGGCGATCAGCAGCACGCCCGCCAGCAGCGCGGCGGTCGCCCCGGCCGAGGCCACCGCGTGGTCGCGCTCGGTCCGCTGCCGGCTGCCCGGCAGGGTGGCGTGCCGGGGGGTGGCGAGCAGGCGCAGCGGCGGTACGGCACGGCTGCGGAGGGCCTGGGTGATCCGCGGCTGCCAGACGGCCGCCTGGGCCGTCGCGCGGACGGCGAGCCGGCGCAGGGCCGGCCCCACGGGCGGGACGTTGGACATCGCGGGTCGTACCTCACGGTCGTACGGGGGCAGCACGGAACGCCCGGTCGGGCGTTCGGCTGCGCGGGGGAGCACTCAGCTTTAACCGTCACCGAGCGCAGCCCCAAACCCGGCGATGTACTACCCCGTGTAGTCGGCGTGGTGCCGGGGATTCAGGCCGACGGAGTAATGATCATGAGATCGGATCGCCGAGGCCCGACCGGGTCCGTGCCGCGGTCCGGTCCCGCCGACTACTAGGCCCGGTCGTACCGCGCCGAACCGCTGTGACCAGCGCCACCCGGCGCCCGGCGTCCCGGGCGGGGCCGGCCGTCGGGAAATGCGTCCGGCCCGCCCCCGCGCGGTGGCGGGGGCGGGCCGGACGTGGAGAACTCAGTGCCGCGCGATCACGGCCTGACCGTCAGGACGATCAGTTGTCGACCGGGCGGACCCGGATCCAGGTCTCCAGGTAGTTCGCGGACTCGTTCTCGACCTCGATGCTGGTGCCGGTCTTCGGCACGTCCACACCGGCGTACTGGTCGTCCTTCGACCACCAGGACTTCAGGTCGTTGAACTCGTCGACGCCCTTGGACTTCGGGATGACGGTCTCGACGTCGGCCTTGTGCAGGGTCAGCGCCGGGACGCGGCGCGAACCGAAGGTCGAGTCGAAGCCCTGCATGCGCGGACGCATCAGGGTGCCGTCGGACCACTTGATCGGGGCCGGGTGCGAGTCGACCGGCAGGACCAGGCCGTGGCCCGGGTGGGCGCTGACGTTGTTGTCGGTCTGCGACTCGTCCCAGTACCAGATCAGCAGGCCGGGCTGGTACGAGTAGTGCTCGACCATGTTGGGCTTGGCGGCCGAACCGAAGTTGTACGGGCCGGTCTTGAGGGTCTGGTCGAACGACACGTACTGCTTGTTCTCCGCGATGTAGTACTGCGCGTAGTCCTTGGTGTACGAGCCGCCGAAGCGGGTGAAGCCGGCGGCGGTCCAGCCGTTGTCGCCGTTCTCCACGTCGTCGCTGAACACGGTGGCGCCGTCGGCGACCACGGCGACGTTGTCCGCCGCGAAGCCGCGGTAGTGCAGACCGCCGTCAGTGGTGTTGTGGTAGCGGAACTGGATCTTCTTGCCGGCGTAGGCGTCCAGGTTGAACGACAGGTCGCCCCAGGCGGCGGTGAGGCCGCTGAGGGCCGGGCGGCCGTTCTCCTTCGGGAGGGCGGCGCCGTTCCAGGTGCCGTCCACCACGGTCCAGGTCTTGCCACCGTCGGTGGAGACCTCGCCGAAGGCGTAGTCGAAGTCCGGCTCCAGCTCGTACCAGGCCTTGGCGTTGATGCTGGCCTTGGTCTTGCCGGTCAGGTCGATCTCGCGGGTCAGCGTGACGTTCAGGTTGTCGGCGCTGCCGCTCCACCACTCGTTGTTGCCGGCGAAGGGCTTGTTGATGTCGGTGGTGATGCTCTTCTTCGGCAGGTCGACGATGAGCGCCTGCGGAAGGTTGGTGTTGTACTCGACCGGGCCGATGTGGTGGGTCGACTCGGTGCCCGCCTTGGCGCGGTCGGCCTTGAGCCAGCCGAGCTGGTACTTGCTCCAGGCGTCGAGGTCGTTCGGCATGTCGCCGATGCTGTCCTTGCCCTCGCCGAGCCAGGAGCCGGAGGACATCAGGGACCAGAAGCCGACCGAGTTGTCGATGCCCTTGCCGGCGGTGTCGTAGAGGTCCGGCAGACCGAGGTCGTGGCCGTACTCGTGCGCGAAGACGCCGAGGCCGCCGTTCTCCGGCTGCATCGTGTAGTCGCCGATCCAGAGGCCGGTGTTGCCGACCTGGACGCCGCCGAGCTTGTTGTTGTCCGGACCGGCCTGGCCGGTCAGGTTGCCGTAGACGTACGAGCGGTGCGCCCACAGGGCCTTGCTGCCCTGCTTGCCGCCACCGGCCGACTTGTCCTCACCGGCGTGCACGATCTGGAAGTGGTCGATGTACCCGTCGGGCTGGTTGAAGTTCCCGTCGTGGTGCGAACCGTAGCGGTCCCACTGGTCGTACTGGGCCAGCGTCGCCTTGACCTGGGCGTCGGTCTGACCCTTCGCCAGCTGGTCCTTGTACCAGATGTCGACGGCGTCGCGGATCAGGTCCTGGGCGCTCGGGCAGACGTTGGAGCCGCAGTAGTCGGAGCCGTACCGGGCCTCGTTCCACGGCACCCGGACCCAGTCCGAGACCACGCCGTCGACCGAGTAGCGGCCCGAGGACTGCTTCTCGTAGAAGGTCTTCAGCGAGGGCTTGTCCTTCGAGAAGTACAGGTCCTGGTAGTGCTGCTGGTTGTAGTCGGCCTGCCAGGCGGTCGAGTTGTTCGTGGCGCGGTCGGGCGCTGCGATCTCGTTGTGCTTGGGGCCCGGGTCGCCGCCGTACTTGACCTTGCCGTCGGCGGTCTTGGTGGTGTTGTCGACCTGGTCGCCGAAGTCGACCAGGATCGTGAAGATCTTGTCCGTGCGCTCACGGGCGAGCTCGACGTACTTGTCCTTGCCGAGCTTCACGCTGGTGCTGCCGTTGTGCTGCTCGACCTGGGCGGTGCCGTTGAGCAGCTGCTCGGTGGCGGCCTTCTTCTCCGCGTCGACCTTGGCGGTCAGCGGGCCCGGGATGTTGTGCTCGGTGTTCTGGACGGCCTCGGCCGGGTCCTTCGGAACCGGTGCCGAGCCGGCCGCGACGGCGCTGCTCGGGAACAGGCCCGCGCCGAGCGTGACTATGACCGCCGCCGCGGTGGTGACCGCTGCGGCTCTCCTGGTGGTCTTCAACGTTGTGACGCCCTCCCCGACCGAGCTGACTCTTGGCCAAGGCCCGGTAAACCAATATGAAAGACAGGTGGACGTCATTTGACCGAAGTGGAGCTGGAAAAGATAGACCTTGACCCTGACATGGCCACGGCGCTATGCTCGCCGATTTCATGTCAGCTGACGGTCGCTCAGAGAACGCCTGGTCCGGGCCCTGCAAGGGAACCCGGAACGCAACGAGCCCCCGGCGCGAACGCCGGGGGCTCGTGGCTGTGAAGTTGTCTGTTAAATGTTGGTCTACTTCGTCAGGTCCGGACCGGACGAAGCGACCGCGGCCGGGGTGTCCGCGACGGCCGACTTCTCCTCGCCGCGGAAGGTGAACTTGGCGTCCTTGCCGTCGCCGTCCACGTCCACGACCACGATGTGGCCGGCCCGCAGCTCGCCGAAGAGGATCTTCTCGGAGAGGTGGTCCTCGATCTCGCGCTGGATGGTGCGGCGCAGCGGACGGGCACCCAGGATGGGGTCGTAGCCGCGCTTGGCCAGCAGCTTCTTGGCCTCGACGCTGAGCTCCAGGCCCATGTCCTTGTCCTTGAGCCGCTCGTCCACCTTGTCGATCATCAGGTCGACGATCTGGATGATGTCGTCCTCGGACAGCTGGTGGAACACCACGATGTCGTCGACGCGGTTCAGGAACTCGGGGCGGAAGTGCTGCTTGAGCTCCTCGCCGACCTTCGCCTTCATCCGCTCGTACCCGGTCTGGGTGTCACCCGTGGCCGCGAAGCCCAGGTTGAAGCCCTTGGAGATGTCCCGGGTGCCGAGGTTGGTCGTCATGATGATGACGGTGTTCTTGAAGTCGACCACGCGGCCCTGGGAGTCGGTCAGACGACCGTCCTCCAGGATCTGCAGCAGCGAGTTGAAGATGTCCGGGTGGGCCTTCTCGACCTCGTCGAAGAGGACGACCGAGAACGGCTTGCGGCGGACCTTCTCGGTCAGCTGGCCGCCCTCCTCGTAGCCCACGTACCCGGGCGGGGAGCCGAACAGCCGGGAGACGGTGTGCTTCTCGGAGAACTCGGACATGTCGAGCGCGATCAGCGCGTCCTCGTCGCCGAAGAGGAACTCGGCGAGCGTCTTGGACAGTTCGGTCTTACCGACGCCGGACGGGCCGGCGAAGATGAACGAACCGCCGGGGCGCTTCGGGTCCTTGAGGCCCGCACGGGTGCGCCGGATGGCCTGGGAGAGCGCCTTGATGGCGTCCTTCTGGCCGATGACGCGCTTGTGCAGCTCGTCCTCCATGCGCAGCAGCCGGGAGGTCTCCTCCTCGGTCAGCTTGAAGACCGGGATGCCGGTGGCGGTGGCCAGGACCTCGGCGATGAGCTCCTCGTTGACCTCCGCGACGACGTCCATGTCGCCGGCCTTCCACTCCTTCTCGCGCTTGGCCTTGGCCTGCAGGAGCTGCTTCTCGTCGTCGCGCAGGGACGCGGCCTTCTCGAAGTCCTGCGCGTCGATCGCGCTCTCCTTCTCGCGGCGCACGTCGGCGATCTTCTCGTCGAACTCGCGCAGGTCCGGCGGCGCGGTCATCCGGCGGATGCGCATTCGGGAGCCGGCCTCGTCGATCAGGTCGATCGCCTTGTCCGGCAGGAAGCGGTCCGAGATGTACCGGTCGGCCAGGGTGGCGGCGGCGACCAGGGCGGCGTCCGTGATGGAGACCCGGTGGTGGGCCTCGTAGCGGTCGCGCAGACCCTTGAGGATCTCGATGGTGTGCGGCAGCGAGGGCTCGGCGACCTGGATCGGCTGGAAGCGGCGCTCCAGCGCGGCGTCCTTCTCCAGGTGCTTGCGGTACTCGTCCAGGGTGGTGGCACCGATGGTCTGCAGCTCGCCGCGGGCCAGCATCGGCTTGAGGATGCTGGCGGCGTCGATGGCGCCCTCGGCGGCGCCCGCGCCGACCAGGGTGTGCAGCTCGTCGATGAACAGGATGATGTCGCCGCGGGTGCGGATCTCCTTGAGCACCTTCTTGAGGCGCTCCTCGAAGTCACCGCGGTAGCGCGAGCCGGCCACCAGGGCGCCCAGGTCCAGCGTGTAGAGCTGCTTGTCCTTGAGCGTCTCCGGGACCTCGCCCTTGACGATCGCCTGCGCCAGGCCCTCGACCACGGCGGTCTTGCCGACGCCGGGCTCACCGATCAGGACCGGGTTGTTCTTGGTGCGGCGGGACAGCACCTGCATGACCCGCTCGATCTCCTTCTCGCGCCCGATGACCGGGTCGAGCTTGGCCTCGCGGGCGGCCTGGGTGAGGTTGCGCCCGAACTGGTCCAGGACCAGCGAGGTCGACGGGGTGCCCTCGGCGGGCCCGCCGGCCGTGGCCGACTCCTTGCCGCCGCTGGTCTGGTAACCGGAGAGCAGCTGGATGACCTGCTGGCGCACCCGGTTGAGGTCGGCACCCAGCTTGACCAGGACCTGGGCGGCGACGCCCTCGCCCTCGCGGATCAGGCCGAGCAGGATGTGCTCGGTGCCGATGTAGTTGTGGCCGAGCTGCAGGGCCTCCCGGAGCGACAGCTCCAGGACCTTCTTCGCCCGGGGGGTGAAGGGAATGTGACCGGACGGGGCCTGCTGGCCCTGGCCGATGATCTCCTCGACCTGCTGGCGCACGGCCTCAAGGGAAATCCCGAGGCTCTCCAGGGCCTTGGCGGCGACGCCCTCGCCCTCGTGGATCAGACCCAGGAGGATGTGCTCGGTGCCGATGTAGTTGTGGTTGAGCATCCGGGCTTCTTCCTGAGCCAGGACGACAACCCGCCGCGCGCGGTCGGTGAACCTCTCGAACATCGTTTATCGCTCCTCAGAGCGGTCGGGCAGTTCGGGGTCCGTCCCCGCCCTGTCCTTCCGCATGCTAGTCCCGCTCAGCGGCGCGGCCCACGGATTCACTCCCCGGTAGAGGAGCGAGATGCTGCGCGACCAGCCGACACCAATCCCAACCTGATGCTGGGAATCGGTGTTCCCACAGGTGGGCCGGATGCACCGGAAACCGCTACGCCATCGGCGAACAAGAGTCGCCGGGGCGGAGCCGACCCCTCTTCGGCCGGTCGCACATGCTGCCCCTGGACGGGTCGAAGAACCCGTCCACCTGCATTCATACCCGGTATCGGGGCGGTTCTCGCGCAGTTTCCGCGGTGGCGGTGTTCGCCTGGCGAGAAGTCCGGCCGCGGTGACGGTGGTTCGACGGCGGCCGGGGACGGTCGTACGCCATCCCGGGGTGTCCGCGTTACCGCTTCGCCCCTACAGCGTTGCACAGCTCGTGATTGTTCCGCCGCCCGAGCCCGCAGCCCCGGCCGGCCCGGGCCCCGGGGCCGCCGGTGCGGCGGCCGGCCCGGTGCGCGCCGCGGGGCGCGGAGGTGTCACCTCCGCGCCCCGCGCGTGTGTCGTCGGTGCCGTACGCGGCCGCCGGGGCCCCGCATCCGCTCCGGCGGGCCGGTGGTGGCGCCGGGGTCAGGCCGCGTTGGCCTTGTCGTAGGCCTCGCGGACGGTGCTCGGCACCCGGCCCCGGTCGTTGACCTCCATGCCCTGCTCCTTGGCCCACGCGCGGACCTTCGCGGTGTCGGGGGCGCTGCCGGACGGGCGCGCCGCGGCGGCACGGCCCGGGCGGCGGGCGCCGGCCAGCCGGCCGCTCTGCTTGCGGCCCTTCTCCACGTAGGGCGCCAGCAGACCGCGCAGCTTGTCCGCGTTGGCGCTCTTCAGGTCGATCTCGTAGGCAACGCCGTCGAGCGCGAACGTCACCGTCTCGTCCGCCGAACCGCCATCGAGATCGTCTTCAAGAATGACCTGCACCCTCTGTGCCACGGGCTTCCCTTTCCGCTAAACGACCCATTGCCTAAGGAAAGGAAAGCGCCTTTCTGCGGAAAACACAAACCCTTGACCGGCGCGGAGCCGCTCAGAGGTGCAGCAGCATGCGTGAGTTGCCCAGTGTGTTGGGCTTCACCCGCTCCAGGTCGAGGAACTCCGCGACACCTTCATCGTACGAGCGGAGGAGTTCTTCATAGACATCCGTAGCGATCGCCGCCGGGTCTGTCGTACCATCATCGGTTTCCTGGAGCTCCCCGATCTCGACGAAACCGTGTTTCGCGAAGAACGGAACCTCGAACGTCAAGCAGAAAATCCGACGGACGCCCAGCCAGCGGGCGGTCTGCACCAGCTTCTCCAACAGCAGGTGCCCGATCCCGAAGCCCCGGCAGGACGGATCGACCGCGAGCGTACGGACCTCGGCGAGGTCCTCCCACATCACGTGCAGGGCGCCGCAGGCCACCACCGCGCCGTTGTCGTCGCGTTCCGCGACCCAGAACTCCTGGACGGATTCGAACAGTGTGACTGTGGGCTTGTCGAGCAGAATGCCGTCGCGCGAGTAGGCGTCGATGAGCCCGCGTACGGTCCGTACATCCGTGGTCCGCGCGCGGCGGATGGTGACCTCCATGGCGGGACGTTATCGCGTCGTGCCCGGCGGGGTCTCCCCGGTATCCGCCCGGCCGGTATCCGGGCCGTCCCCGGCGGAATCCGGGGCGGGCTGATCCGCCGCCGGATCGGGCGGGAACAAGGCCGCGACCCGCAAGGCGTCCCGGAGGGCCTCGCGCTGCTCCGGCGACATCAGGCCGAAGAAGTGGACCAGGGCCGCCGCGGGATTGTCGCCGGTGGCCCAGGCGTCGTTCATCAGAGCCGCCGTGTACGCCTCACGCGAGGAGACCGGTTCATATCGATAGGCCCGGCCCACCCGCTCGCGGCGCAACCAGCCCTTTCGGTGCAGCTTGTCCAGGACGGTCATCACCGTGGTGTACGCGATTTCGCGTTCCGACTGCAGATCCAGGAGAACCTCGCGAACCGTCACCGGTCGGTTCCACCGCCACACCCGGGTCATGATGGCGTTCTCAAGTTCGCCGAGTTGCCGGACCATAGTGCGGCCAGGATAGGGAGTGAATGGGGCAAATCTTGTGAAGTGCGCCAAACCGGCGCGCCGCCACCCCCGGAATCGGGAATGGCGGCGCGGGTGGTCCGGAGCGGCTGACGGCGTCAGTCGATCAGTCGATGTCTTCCTTGGCCTTCTGGGCCCCGCCCTGGCTGCGGATGATGGCCCGCACCAGGAATCCGAAGCCGATCGCCATGACCAGCGGCGGCACGATCGCGCTGACGTAGTCCATCAGGTCACTCCTCCTCGGTCTTCTCCGCCGCGGCGGCGGAAGCCTTCGGCTCCGGCTTCACCAGCGGGAAGAGCACGGTCTCCCGGATGTTCTTGCCGGTCAGCAGCATGATCAGGCGGTCCACGCCGAGGCCCAGGCCACCGGTCGGGGGCATCGCGTACTCCAGGGCGCGCAGGAAGTCCTCGTCCACCTGCATCGCCTCGACGTCGCCGCCGGCGGCCAGCAGGGACTGCGCGGTCAGCCGGGCGCGCTGCTCGACCGGGTCGACCAGCTCGGAGTAGGCGGTGCCGATCTCGGTACCGAAGATCACCAGGTCCCACTTCTCGGCCACGCCCGCGATCGAGCGGTGCTGGCGGGTCAGCGGGGAGACCTCGGTCGGGTAGTCCTTGATGAAGGTCGGCCGGACGGCGTTCTCCTCCAGCAGGCGCTCCACCATCTCCAGCACGATCTGGCCGTGGCCCCAGTTCTTCTCGAACGGGATGCCGTGCTCGGTGGCCAGCGCGCGCAGCTCCTCGACGGAGGTCTCCGGGGTGACCTCGACGCCCAGGTGGGCGGAGATGCCCGGGTAGACGCTGACCTCGGCCCACGGCTCGGCCAGGTCGATCTCGTGCTCCACGCCGTGCGGGTCGACGCCCTTGATCACCGTGGTGCCCAGGGCGTCCCGGGCGGCGTTGACGATCGTCGCGCGGATCAGCTCGGCCTGGGTGTCGTAGTCGCCGTAGGCCTCGTACGACTCCAGCGAGGTGAACTCCGGGTTGTGGGTGGAGTCCGCGCCCTCGTTGCGGAAGTTGCGGTTGATCTCGAAGACCTTCTCGGCGCCGCCGACCACCAGCCGCTTGAGGTACAGCTCGGGGGCGATGCGCATGTAGAGGTCGATGTCGTACGCGTTGATGTGCGTCTTGAACGGACGCGCGTTGGCGCCGCCGTGCACCGGCTGCAGCATCGGGGTCTCGACCTCGATGTAGCCGCGGTCCTCGTAGGTGCGGCGGATCGAGCGGACGACCTTGCTGCGCAGGTGCAGGATCTCGCGCGCCTCGGGGTTCACGATCAGGTCGACGTAGCGCTGGCGGACCCGGGCCTCCGGGTCGGTCAGGCCCTTGTGCTTGTCCGGCAGCGGGCGCAGGCACTTGGCGGTGAGCTCCCAGCGGTCCACCATCACCGACAGCTCACCGCGCTTGGAGGTGATCACCTCGCCCTCGACGCCGACCTGGTCGCCGAGGTCGATGTCGGACTTCCAGGCCGCCAGCCGCTCGGCGCCGAGCTTGTCCAGGGAGAGCATCACCTGGAGGTCGCCGGAGCCGTCGCGCAGGGTGGCGAAGCACAGCTTGCCGCCGGTGCGGGACAGGATCACCCGGCCGGTGATGCCGGCGCGCTCGCCGGTCGCGGTGTCGGGTTCGAGGTCCGGGTGCTTGGCACGCAGGTCCGCGATGGTGCTGGTGCGGGGGAATCCGACCGGGTACGGGTCGACCCCGGCCGCCCGGAGCCGGTCCAGCTTCTCGCGCCGGACGCGCATCTGCTCGGGAAGGTCGTCGGTCGCGGGGACAAGGCTCTGATCGCTCACCCCACAAGGGTAGCCAGCCGTACACCGTGCTCCGCGACCGGATGACGCCGGAGGGGAGGCCGTCGGATCGACGGCCTCCCCTCCGGGGCGGGTGCGGGTGGGCTCAGCCGGTGCCGGTGGCGAGTTCGACCTCCTCGCCGTCCCGCCCGGCCTCCGGAGCGGGCCGGGCCGGAGGCTTGGGGCGGCGGCCGAACAGTTCGGCCGGGGTGGGCATCCGGTGCGGGCGGGGCGGGGTCTGCGCGGCGGCGGGCTGCTCCGGGCGGGAGTCCCGGGAGTCGGTGCTGCTCATCGTGATCCGTCCTCCTACAGGGGTGGGGTGACTGCTGGGTGGTGCGGCGGGGTTCGGTACGGCCACCAGGTGGCGCGGGTGCCCGGTGGAGAGCGCCAGGCGCTCGCGGACGGCGGCCTCGGCCAGCGCGTGGCAGCGCCCGGCGAGCCGGGAGCGGCGGGCCCGCTCGCCGTGGCCGCAGGGCTGGCGGGTCAGCCCGCGCAGGGCGGTGAGGTCCTCCGGCCCGGGCAGGTAGCCGTCGGCCACCGCCTCCTCCAGGCGCTCCAGGTAGCCGGCGGCGCTGCCGGGCAGGGCGGCGCGGTAGCGGCCGAGGTCGGCGAGCAGGAAGGCGCGCAGCCGGCCGCCCTCCTGGACGGCCTCGTCGATCGCCTCGGTCAGGTGCAGGGCGTCCTGGACGTCCTCCGCCCACAGTTCGGCGCCCGGCCCGGCGAGCGCCGTCCGGTCGGGCCCCTGGAGGTGGACGGGGACGGCGGGGTGCAGGGCTTGGGCGAGGGCTCGGCGCAGCACGCGGACTTCGTCGGCGCTGAAGGCCATGCCGCCGCGCGATCCGTGTGGCGTAGGCATGGGTTGACACTACGTGAGGAATATCCGATTTGTCGGTAACGTCGCGCGGAATTCCGCACGATCGGCCCGTTGGAGAAACCTTTCGCCGAACGCGCGACGCTGCCCCGCGCCCGCCGGGTCAGCCGAGTGACCGGGGGCGCGGGGCAGCGGGGACGGCGGGGACGGCGGTGGGGTCAGCTCGGCCGGTTGCGCTCGTACACCAGGCGCAGGCCGATCAGGGTCAGCCAGGGCTCGTGCTCGTCGATGGTGGTGGCCTCGCCGAGGACCAGCGGGGCGAGCCCGCCGGTGGCGATCACCTGGACGTCGTCCGGGTCCTTGGCCAGCTCCCGGGCCATCCGCTCGACCAGGCCGTCGACCTGCCCGGCGAAGCCGTAGAGGATGCCGGACTGCATGCCCTCGACGGTGTTCTTCCCGATCACGTTGCGCGGCCGGGCCAGCTCGATCTTGCGCAGCTGGGCGCCGCGGACGCCGAGCGCCTCGACCGAGATCTCGATGCCGGGGGCGATCGCGCCGCCGACGTAGTCGCCGCGCGCGTTGACGGCGTCGAAGGTGGTCGCGGTGCCGAAGTCGACCACGATGCACGGGCCGCCGTACAGGTGGTTGGCGGCCAGCGCGTTGACGATCCGGTCCGCGCCGACCTCCTTGGGGTTGTCCATCAGGACGTGCACCCCGGTCTTCACGCCGGGCTCCACGATCACCGCGGGGACGTCGCCGTAGTAGCGGCGGGTCACCTCGCGGAGCTCGTGGAGCACGGCGGGGACGGAGGAGCAGATCGCCAGGCCCTCCACCGCGGCCTCCCGGACCGCGGTGCGGTTGCCCGTCAACCCGTGCAGCAGCACCGCCAGTTCGTCCGCCGTGCGACGCGGATCGGTGGAGATCCGCCAGTGTTCCACCACTTCCTCGCCGTCGAACAGGCCGAGCGTGGTCTGGGTGTTGCCGACGTCGATGGTGAGGAGCACGGGAACGCTTTCTGCGAGTCGGGACGGGATCGGGGCGGGAACCGCTCTCGACCTGACGGTCAGGCGCGCAGGTCCAGGCCGATGTCCAGGATCGGCGAGGAGTGGGTCAGCGCGCCCACGGCCAGGTAGTCGACACCAGTCTGGGCGACCGCGCGCGCGTCGGCCAGGGTCAGCCCGCCGGAGGCCTCCAGCTTCGCCCGGCCGGCCACCAGCGCGACGGCCTCCTTCAACTGCTCGACGGTGAAGTTGTCCAGCAGGATCAGCTCCGCGCCGGCGTCCAGCACCGGGGGGATCTGCGCCAGCTCGTCCACCTCGACCTCGACCGGCAGCTCCGGGTACGCGGCTCGGACGGCCCGGAAGGCCTCGGCCACGCCGCCCGCGGCGACCACGTGGTTGTCCTTCACCAGGGCGGCGTCCGAGAGCGCCATCCGGTGGTTGGCGCCGCCGCCGCAGCGGACCGCGAACTTCTCCAGGGCGCGCAGGCCCGGGGTGGTCTTGCGGGTGTCCCGGACGACCGCGCCGGTGCCCTCCAGGGCGTCCGCCCAGGCCCGGGTCGCGGTGGCGATGCCGGACAGGTGGCAGAGCAGGTTGAGCGCGCTGCGCTCGGCGGTCAGCAGGTCGCGGGTGCGCGAACGGACCGACAGCAGCACCTGGCCGGCCTCCACCCGGTCGCCGTCCTGGACGTGCCGCTCGACCTCGAACTCCTCCTCGCAGACCAGCGAGACGACCGCCTCGGCGACCCGCAGGCCGGCGACCACACCGGCCTCACGGGCGGTGAAGTCGGCGGTCGCGACCGCGTCGGCGGGCACGGTGGCCACCGAGGTGACGTCCTCGCCGCCGGCCAGGTCCTCGGCCAGCGCCAGGGTGGCGATGTCCTCGACCTCGATCGGGTCCAGTCCGGCCTCCTCCAGCAGTTCGGCCAGCTGCGGGTCCAGGCCGGTCTCGTAGCCCTCGCCGTCCCCGCAGGCGCAGCCGTCGCCGCAGCCGCCCTGGTCGGCCATGGGGAGTTCCTCGTGCGCGTGGGTCATGGTTCTACTGCTCCTCGGGGGTGCTGACGGGGTCGCCGGAGGCGGCGAGGGTGGTGATCAGGTGACGCCGCCAGTGGGCGTCGTCGCGCTCGGGGAAGTCCTCGCGCCAGTGGCAGCCGCGGGTCTCCTCGCGCTGCGCGGCGGCCTCGACCAGCGCCGTGGCGACCAGCAGCAGGTTGGCCGCCTCCCAGGTCTCCACCCGGGGGTCGGCCGGCTTCTCCTCGGCCACGTGGAAACGGGCCTGCTCGGCGATCAGGGCCAGTCCGGCTGCGGTGTCGGCCATCGAGGCGGCCGAGCGCAGGATCCCCGCGCCCCGCGACATCAGCCGCTGGATCTCGGCCCGGGCCTCGGAGCCCGGCAGCGGCACCGGGTGCGCGGCCCGCGCCGCGGCGACGTCCACCGTGCGCTCGGGCAGCTCGCCGGCCGCGTGCAGCCCCGCCAGGTCGGCGGAGATCCGCTCGGCGAAGACCAGGCCCTCCAGCAGCGAGTTGGAGGCCAGCCGGTTGGCGCCGTGCACCCCGGTGCAGGCGACCTCGCCGCAGGCGTACAGGCCCGGGACGCTGGTGCGGCCGTGCCGGTCGGTGCGGATGCCGCCGGAGGCGAAGTGCGCGGCCGGGGCGATCGGGATCGGCTCGGTGACCGGGTCGATGCCGTTGGCCCGGCAGAAGGCGAGGATGGTGGGGAAGCGGTGCTCCCACATCTCGGCGCCGAAGTGCCGCCCGTCCAGGTACATGTGCTCGGCGCCCTGTTCCTGCATGCGCCGGGTGATGGCCTTGGCGACGACGTCGCGCGGGGCGAGTTCGGCCAGCTCGTGCTGTCCGACCATGAAGCGCACGCCGTCCGCGTCCACCAGGTGGGCGCCCTCGCCGCGGACCGCCTCGGAGACCAGCGGCTGCTGGCCCTCGGCCTCCGGGCCCAGCCAGAGCACGGTGGGATGGAACTGGACGAACTCCAGGTCGGTGACGGCGGCGCCGGCCCGCAGGCCCAGTGCCACGCCGTCGCCGGTGGAGACCGCCGGGTTGGTGGTGGCGGAGAAGACCTGGCCCATGCCGCCGGTGGCGAGCACCACCGCGCGGGCCCGGACGGCGCCGACGCCGTCGCGCTGGCCCTCGCCCATCACGTGCAGGGTCAGCCCGGCGGTGTGGCCCTCGGCGTCGGTCAGCAGGTCGAGGACGAGCGCGTGCTCGATCAGTTCGATGTCCGGGTCGGTGCGGACGGCGGCGACCAGGGCGCGCGATATCTCGGCGCCGGTCGCGTCCCCGCCCGCGTGCACGATCCGGCGGCGGTGGTGGCCGCCCTCGCGGGTCAGCAGGATCTCGCCGTCCTCGCCCCGGTCGAACAGGGCGCCGGTGGCGATCAGCCGGCGGACGGCGTCCGGGCCCTCGGTGACCAGGGTGCGGACGGCCTCCTCGTCACAGACGCCGGCGCCGGCCACCAGGGTGTCGTCCAGGTGCTGTTCGGGGGTGTCCCCCTCACCCAGGGCGGCCGCGACGCCGCCCTGGGCCCAGCGGGTCGAGCCCTCGTCCAGCACGGCCTTGGTGACCACCAGGACCCGCAGGCCGGCCTTGCGGACGTTGAGGGCGACGGTGAGACCGGCCACCCCGGAGCCGACCACGACCACGTCGGTGGTGGCGGTCCACCCGGGGGCCGGGGCGGTGAGGCGATGCGTAACGGACATGGCTCAGTGGCTCCTTCAGCGCGTGGCCGTGGTGGCCGCGCCGTCCTCGTCACGGTACGCCGTGTCCCCGCGCAGCAGTCCGCTGCCCTCCGGTGCCTCGGCGGGGTCGCCGCCGAAGCCGGTGATCCGGTTGTGCTCGTCCACGAAGACGACCTTCGGCTCGTAGCCCTTGGCCTCGGCCGTGTCCATCTGCCCGTAGGCGATGAGTATGACGAGGTCGCCCGGGTGGACCAGGCGGGCGGCGGCGCCGTTGATGCCGATCACGCCGGTGCCGCGCGGGCCGGCGATGGTGTACGTCTCCAGCCGGGCGCCGTTGTTGATGTCGACGATGTGGACCAGCTCGCCGGGGAGCAGGTCGGCGGCGTCGAGCAGGTCCTCGTCCACCGTGACCGAGCCGACGTAGTGCAGGTCGGCCTGGGTCACGGTGGCCCGGTGGATCTTGGACTTGAGCATGGTGCGGAGCATTGCGGGTCACGCCTCCTGTGAGTGCATGCCTGAGGGGGTTCTGACTGCGGAACTACCGAACGATGATGCGGACGTTGTCGATCAGGCGGGTCGAGCCCACCTTCGCGGCGACGGCCAGCACCGCCTCGCCCTGGAAGTCGTCCGCCGCCTCGGAGAAGTCGTGCGGGTCGATCAGGGCGAGGTAGTCGGGGGTGACGCCCTCGGCGCCGTCCAGGACGGCCGAGGCGGCCTCGCGCACGGCCTTCGGGCCCTGCGCGGCGACGTCCCGGCCCGCGAACAGGGCCTCGGACAGGGCGAGGGCGCGGGTGCGCTCCTCCTCGGAGAGGTAGCGGTTGCGCGAGGACAGCGCCAGGCCGTCCTCCTCTCGGACGGTCGGCACGCCGACGATCTCGACGTCGAAGTCCAGGTCGGCGACCATCCGCTGGATGAGCGCCAGCTGCTGGGCGTCCTTCTCGCCGAAGAACGCGAAGTCCGGGTCGGTGATGTGCAGCAGCTTGGCGACGACGGTCAGCACCCCGTCGAAGTGGCCGGGCCGGGTGGCGCCCTCGAAGCGCTCGCCCATCGGGCCGGCCGCCAGGCGCACCTGCGGCTCGCCGTTCGGGTAGACCTCCTCGACGGACGGCGCGAACACCACGTCGGCGCCGTTCTCCTCGGCCAGCTTCACGTCGGCGTCCAGGGTGCGCGGGTAGCGCTCCAGGTCCTCGGCCGGGCCGAACTGCAGCGGGTTGACGAAGACCGTGACCGCGACCCGGCCCTCCCGGCCGACCTGCTTGCGGGCGGCCCGGATCAGCGCGGCGTGACCCTCGTGCAGGGCGCCCATGGTCATCACCACGGCGTTGTCCACCGGGCTCTCGTCCGGCCAGAACGCGGCCTCGAAGTCGTCCACGGTGTGGGTGACGACGGCCCGGTGGACCTTCGGCGCCCGCTGGGCCTTGCTCGGCTGCTTCCCGCGTGCCATCAGTGCTTCTCCTCGTTCAGTACGTCCAGCAGTGCCGCCGCCGACGCGTCGTCGATCGTCCCGTTGGCGAGCGCCCGCTGCGCGGTGGCGCGGGCCATCGCCCGGTAGGCCGCCGGGATGTCCGGGGACACCGTACTGAGCTGCGCCAGGTGGCGCCGTACGGTGCCCGCGTCGCCCCGGGCGACCGGGCCGGTGAGGGCCGCGTCGCCGGAGCGCAGGCTGTTGTCCAGGGCGGCGCCGAGCAGCGGGCCGAGCATCCGGCCGGGCTCGGCGACGCCGGCCGTGCGCAGCAGGTCCATCGCCTGGGCGACCAGGGTGACCAGGTGGTTCGCGCCGTGCGCGAGGGCGGTGTGGTAGAGCGGGCGGACCTCCTCGGGCACCCACTCGGGCTCGCCGCCCATCTCCACCACCAGCGCCTCGGCGACCGGCCGCAGCTCCTCGGGGGCGGTCACCCCGAAGGGGCAGCCGGCCAGCCGGGCGAGGTCCACCGAGGTGCCGGTGAAGGTCATCGCGGGGTGCAGGGCCAGCGGCAGCGCCCCGGCCCGGGTGGCGGGCTCCAGGATGCCGACGCCGTGCGCGCCGGAGGTGTGCACCAGCAGCTGGCCGGGGCGGACCGCCCCGGTGGCGACCAGCCCGGCCACCAGGTCGGCGAGCGCGTCGTCCGGGACGGTCAGCAGCACCAGGTCGGCGGCGGCCATCACCTGCGGCGGGGTGACGATCCGCACGCCCGGCAGCAGGGACTCGGCACGGCGGCGGGAGGCGGTGGACACCCCGGAGGCGGCGACCACGGTGTGCCCGGCGAGCTGGAGGGCGGCGCCCAGCGCGGGGCCGACCCGGCCGGTGCCGACCACGCCGACGGCGAGCCGGGCCGGTCGGCTGCTGGGGTCGCCGAGGCCGTCGGCGAGCGGGGCGAACTCTCCGAAGTCGGCGAAGTCGGACGAATCCATGTCCACCCTTGTCCTGAATGACCGTTCCGGTCCGCGTCGGGTACCGGACGTACCGCCCCAGTGTACGGGCGGCGCCGGCGGTCGAACCTAGTCGGACGCCCCGGCCCGGATCAGCCCGGCCTCGTACGCCAGCACCACCGCCTGGACCCGGTCGCGCAGCCCCAGCTTGGCCAGGATCCGGCCGACGTGGGTCTTCACGGTGGCCTCGGAGAGCACCAGCCGGGCCGCGATCTCGCCGTTCGACAGGCCCTGGGCGACCAGCAGGAACACCTCCCGCTCGCGCTCGGTCAGCGGGCCCAGGACGTCCGAGCCGGGCGCGCTGTGCGGGGTCGGCAGCACCTCGGCGAAGCGGTCGATCATCCGCCGGGTGGTGGTCGGGGCGACCACGGCGTCCCCGCCGTGCACCGCGCGGATCGCGGCCACCAGCTCGGTCGGCGGGACGTCCTTGAGCAGGAAGCCGCTGGCCCCGGCCTTGAGCGCGGCGAAGGCGTACTCGTCCAGGTCGAAGGTGGTGAGGATGAGCACGTGCGGGGCGTTCGGCAGCGGACTGCCGTCCTCGGCCAGGCAGATCCGGCGGGTCGCCTGCACCCCGTCCAGGCGCGGCATCCGGACGTCCATCAGGATCACGTCCACCTGCGTGTGCCGCAGCAGGTCCAGGGCCTGGGCGCCGTCGCCCGCCTCGGCGGCGATCTCGATGTCGCCCTGCGACTGGAGGATCATCCGGAAGCCGGTGCGCAGCAGCTCCTGGTCGTCGACGAGCATCACGCGGATGGTCAAGGTGGCTCCTAACAGGGACGGGGGGATTAGTGCGCCGCCTTGAGCGGGAGGACGGCGCGGATCCGGAAGCCGCCGCCGGGGCGGGGGCCCACGTCGAGGCTGCCGCTGACCATGCCGACCCGCTCGCGCATGCCGATCAGGCCGTGGCCCAGACCGTCCGTGCCGCCGGTGGCCAGTTGTTCGTCGGTGCTGCCGCGGCCGTCGTCCTCCACCAGGACGGCCAGCTCGCGTTCGCCGAAGTCGACCGCGACCCGGGCGTGCACGTCGGGGCCGCCGTGCTTGCGGACGTTGGTGAGCGCCTCCTGGACGATCCGGTAGACCGTCAGCTCGACCCCGCGGGGGAGTTCGCGCGGGTGCCCGGAGGTCGCGTAGTCGACCTCCAGCCCGGCCGTGCGGACCTGCTCCAGGAGGTCGGGCAGCTCCTCGACGCCCGGCTGCGGGACGTACTCCTCGGCGGTGTCGGCGGTGCGCAGCACGCCCAGCAGGCGGCGCATCTCGACCAGCGCCTGCCGCCCGGTGGAGGCGATCGTGCCGAGCGCCTCCTTCGCCTGCTGCGGGGAGTTGTCCAGCACGTAGGCGGCGCCGTCGGCCTGGACGATCATCACCGACACGTTGTGCGCGACCACGTCGTGCAGCTCGCGGGCGATCCGGGCCCGCTCGGCCGCGACCGCGACCTTGGACTGGGCGTCCCGCTCGCGCTCCAGCCGGGCCGCGCGGTCCTCCAGCTCGGTCAGGTAGGCGCGCCGCACCCTGGTCAGCCGGCCCCAGGCCCAGCAGAGGATGAACGGGGTGCTCATCAGCACGGTGATCAGCACCGCCTCGGCGACGCCGTACGGGCGGGAGACGTACACCCCGGTGTGGTCGGTGGTGGATGTCTTCACCAGGTGCATCCGCCAGAACGCCAGCGGGCCGGCGGAGAGCCCGGCCAGCAGCGCGAGCCGGGAGGTCCACTTCTGGCCGAAGGCGGCGCCGGTGTAGGCGAACACCAGGTAGGCGATGGAGGAGGCGCCCGGGTCGATGTCGGCGGCGACCTGGCCGAGGCCGACGCCGGTGGCGGCGGCGACCGTGACGTCGGGGAAGCGGCGGCGGAAGACCATCAGCAGCGGCAGCAGCACCGCGACCAGGATCTCGGAGTTGCGGCGCCAGCCGTCGCCGGAGGAGCTGTCCGACACCAGGGCGAAGAAGAGCACGAACGACGCCCAGACGGCGTCGACCACCATGGGGTGACGGCGGAGCCAGGCGTTGAGTCGATGCACGTGTCCAGCCTAGGCAGTCGTACGAGGTGCCCAGGTCCGCCGGTAGGGCGATCCGTCCTACTCCGTAGGTCGGAGACGGCCCCGCTCCGGTTGGGAGGGGCCGCGTGCCGCCGGGTAGCGTCCCGGCCCATGACGTGGATGCGGTGGGCGCCCGCCATGGAACGGGCCCTGTACGACCGGGACGGCGGCTTCTACCGCAGGCCGGAGGGCCCGGCCGGGCACTTCCGGACCTCGGTGCACGCCTCGCCGAGGTTCGCCCGTGCGGTGGCCCGGCTGCTGCTGGAGGTTGACGAGGCCCTCGGTCGTCCGGAGGAGCTGGCCCTGATCGACGTCGGGGCCGGGCGCGGCGAACTGCTGGCCGGGGTGCTGGCCGAACTGCCCGGGCCGGTGCTCGGGCGGCTGCGCCCGTACGGAGTGGAACTCGCCGGCCGGCCCGCCGGACTTCCGTCCACAGTCCTGTGGACGACGGAGCCGCCGCGCGGGGTGACCGGGCTGCTGTTCGCCAACGAGTGGCTGGACAACGTGCCGCTGGACGCCGGGGAGGTCGACGGGGACGGCGTGCTGCGCTACCGCGAGGTGGACACCGCGACCGGCGAGGAGCGGCTCGGCGAACCCGTCTCGGCGGCGGACGCGGCCTGGGCCGAGCGCTGGTGGCCGGCCGTCGGGCCCGGGGCGGTGGTGGAGTTCGGGGCGCCCCGGGACGCCGCCTGGGCCCGGGCGGTGGCCGGGCTGGAGCGCGGACTGGCCGTCGCCGTCGACTACGGGCACACGGCCGGGCGGCGGCCGCCGTTCGGGACCTTCACCGGTTTCCGGGGCGGCCGGGAGGTGGCCCCGGTGCCGGACGGCTCCTGCGACGTGACCGCGCACGTCGCGCTGGACGCCGTCGCCGTCCCCGGTCTCCACAGCCTGTGGACGACGCAGCGCGAGGCCCTGCGCGCGCTCGGGGTCAGCGGCGGACGCCCGCCGCTGGCGCTCGCCTCCACCGACCCGGCCGGCTACCTGCGGGCGCTGAGCGGCGCCGGGGAGGGCGCCGAACTCACCGACCCGGCCGGACTGGGCGGCTTCGGATGGGTCCTGCAAGCCGTCCGCATGTCGGTACCGGAAAGCCTGGCGGCCCTGCCGGGATGGCAGACTCTGGAGTCATGAGGGAGACCACGGTCGGCATCGGGGCGGGAGCCGAGAACTTCACCGGCGGGGCGGGCACCACCGACATGGTGCTCAACATCGGCCCGCAGCACCCGGCCACCCACGGCGTGCTGCGGCTGCGCCTGCTGCTCGACGGCGAGCGGATCGTCACCGCCGAGCCGGTGATCGGCTACATGCACCGCGGCGCGGAGAAGCTGTTCGAGGCCCGTGACTACCGGCAGATCATCATGCTGGCCAACCGGCACGACTGGCTCTCCGCCTTCTCCAACGAACTCGGCGTGGTGCTCGGCGTCGAGCGGATGCTCGGCATGGAGGTCCCCGAGCGGGCGGTGTGGATCCGCACCCTGCTCGCCGAGCTCAACCGGGTGCTCAACCACCTGATGTTCCTCGGCTCCTACCCGCTGGAGCTCGGCGGGATCACCCCGATCTTCCACGCCTTCACCGGCCGCGAGGACCTCCAGCACGTGCTGGAGGAGGCCTCCGGCGGCCGGATGCACTACATGTTCAACCGGGTCGGCGGCCTCAAGGAGGACCTCCCGGCCGGGTGGCTCGGCCGGGTCCGCGCCGCCGTCGCCACCGTCCGCTCCCAGCTGCCGGTCTTCGAGGACCTCGTCCTCGGCAACGAGATCTTCCGCGCCCGCACCGCCGGCGTCGGCGTCCTCACCGCGGCCCAGGCGCAGGCGTACGGGGTCAGCGGCCCGATCGCCCGGGCCAGCGGCCTCGACCTCGACCTGCGCCGCGACGAGCCCTACCTGGCGTACGGCTCCGAGGAGCTGCGGCAGGTGCTCACCGTCGTCACCCGCGAGGAGGGCGACTGCCTCGCCCGCTTCGAGTGCCTGCTGGAGCAGACCGGCAACTCGCTGGACCTCGCCGACGCCTGCCTCGACAAGCTCGCCACCCTCCCGCCCGGCCCGGTCAACCAGCGGCTGCCCAAGGTGCTCAAGGCGCCCGAGGGCAGCACCTACGCGTGGACCGAGAACCCGCTCGGGGTCAACGGCTACTACCTGGTCTCGCGCGGTGACAAGACGCCGTGGCGGCTCAAGCTGCGCTCGGCGTCCTTCAACAACATCCAGGCGCTCACCGAGCTGCTGCCCGGGACGCTGGTCGCCGACATGGTGGCGATCCTCGGGTCGATGTTCTTCGTGGTCGGCGACATCGACAAGTAGGCGCCCGGTGCCGGCGGGTGCGCCGGTACCGGGGGGCCGGTACCGGCGGGCGGGTCAGTCCTTCTTGGGCTTCTTGACCGGGTCCGCCGGGTGCGGGGCCACCCTGCGGTCGCCCTTGGTGGCGATCCGCTCCTCGCACAGCCGGGCCAGCACCTCGTACGCCTTGCGGCCCATCAGCTCGGTGAGCTCGGGGCGGTAGCTGACGTACACCGGCACCGCGCCCTGGTGCGCGGCCGGGGCCCCGGTGCACCACCAGTGCAGGTCGTGGCCGCCCGGGCCCCAGCCGCGGCGGTCGTACTCGCCGATCGTCACCTGGAGGTAGCGGGTGTCGTCGGGGCGGTCGATCCAGTCGTAGGTGCGGCGGACCGGCAGCTGCCAGCAGACGTCCGGCTTGGTCTCCAGCGGCTCGCGGCCCTCCTTGAGGGCCAGCGCGTGCAGGGCGCAGCCGGCGCCGCCCGCGAAGTCCGGGCTGTTCACGAAGATGCAGGCGCCGCCGACCCGGCGGGTCTGGCGGTCGCCGTCCTCGTCCAGCATGGTGACGCCGCCGTCGGAGCGGATCCGGCCCTTGGCGTCGGTGCCCTCGGCGAAGTTCTCCCACAGCTCGGGCGTCAGCCGGGCCGCGTGGCCGAGGACGCGCTTCTCGTCGTCCTCGTCCGAGTAGTGGGCGCCCAGCGTGCAGCAGCCGTCCGACTCGCCGCGGCCCTCGCGGATGCCGTGGCAGCCCTGGCCGAAGACGCAGGACCAGCGGGAGGTCAGCCAGGTCAGGTCGCAGCGGAAGACCTGCTCCTCGTCGGCCGGGTCGGCGAACTCGACCCAGGCACGCGGGAAGTCGAGCGGGACCTCGTCGCGCGGGATCTCGCGGCGCAGGGTCGGCATCGCGAG
The DNA here is from genome assembly GCF_055594965.1 of Kitasatospora sp. NPDC040550. Classification (NCBI taxonomy): domain Bacteria; kingdom Bacillati; phylum Actinomycetota; class Actinomycetes; order Kitasatosporales; family Streptomycetaceae; genus Kitasatospora; species Kitasatospora sp. NPDC040550. The sequence goes on from NZ_JBVIWC010000003.1 coordinate 152,163, forward strand.
GTCGACGGGGGCGGGGGCGGCCGGGGGCTTCGCCTTGGCCTTCTTCTTGGACGTTTCTGCTGGTGCCACCCGGCAAGGGTAGAGCTTCGCGGGGGCGTACGGGCCGGTGGGCGACGCCCGGCGCGCGCCGGGGACGCGGTGAAGGCGGGGTGAAGAGGTCCTGCTGTCGGTGCGGAGCCGACCGGGCGCGTGCCTAGGATGGCGGCCGCGGTCCGCTACGGGGAGGTACGGGGATGGCAGGCGGCAGCACCGGTACGTCCGACGGCGACGGCACCGGGTTCACCCTCAAGCCGTGGGAACTCCACGGGGAGGGGCGGGAGTTCGAGAAGCTCGGGCGCGAACTGGGCAAGGCCGCGGGCACCTTGGAGAAGGACCTGGCCGCGCTCGGCACGCCCTGGGGCACCGACCAGCCGGGCAGCGCCTTCGCCGCCGTCTACGGCCCGGCGCACGGCGAACTCCTCGGCGGGCTCAAGGCCCTGGCCGGCCGGCTGGGCAGGGTCGGGGCCGGACTGCACACCATGGCCGAGCGGACCACCGACACCGACACCTCGACGGCGGACGGCTTCGGCGCGAACACCGGGCCGGTCGGAGCCGTACCGGGGGCGGTCGCCCGGCCCGCCGGCTACCAGGGCCCGCCGACGACTTCGGGCACCGGGGCAACCCCGGGGGCGGCACCGGCCGTCCCCCAGGACATGTCGGTCTGAACGGCCCGGCTCGAAGGGGGAGAAGCGCGTGTCCCGGAAACTGCCCGAGGAACTGGTCCCGCTCCTGGCCAGGACCGGCCACCCGTGGCCGCAGGCCGACGAGGCTGCCCTGCGCACGGCGGCCGCGCACTGGCGGGAGTTCGCCGCCGAGGCCGAACGGATCACCCGCCGGGGCGGCGAGTCCGCCCAGCGGGTGGCCGCCGACAACTCCGGCCACGCCGTCGACTCCTTCACCGCGTACTGGCGCACCTACAGCGACGGCGGCAAGGGCCGCCTGCCGGACGCCCACACCGCCGTCGGACTGGTCGCCGCCGCCTTCGACACCGCCGCACAGGACGTCGACGGCTGCAAGGCCGAGATCATCGCCACCCTGCGGAACCTGGCCGCCGAGCTGCAGCAGGCCAGGGAGCAGGCCGCCAAGGTCCAGCAGACCGCCGCCGAGGTGGCCCGCAGCGCCGACCGGACCGGGCAGACCGGGCAGACCGGGGTGTTCGGCGGACTGGCGAAGTCCGTCGCCGGCTTCGCGGACGGCGTCAGGAACGCCGCCGCCGGCCAGGTCGCCGCGGGCATCGAGGCCGTCGCGGTGGAGACCGCCGCCCTCAAGATCGCCGGACTGCTCGCCGAACTCGGCCGCGGCATGAAGGACGCCCTGGCCACCGCGCTCAAGGACCCCTCCGCCGTCGCCCTGCTGCGCCTCGGCACCGCCGCCACCCCCGGCGTCACCACCGCCTCCTACCGCACCGCGGGCGGCTTCGACCCGCTCGCCGCCGGACTGCCCGCCGCCCTCGGCGAACCGGGCGTGCTCGGCAAGGACGGCACCGGACTGGTCGTGCTCGCCGGGAAGGACGGCAAGCCGCTGGTCGGCGTGCCCGGCCTCAGCGTCGCGCTCGACGCGCACGGGCAGCCCGTCCTCGGCGCGGACGGCAGGCCGGTCATCCTGCGCTCCGACGGCACGCCGGTGGCCGACGCCGCCGGGCTGCTGGTGGTGACCGGACCGGACGGCAAGCCGGTGGTCGGGGTGGCCGACCTGGCCGTCCGGCTCGACGAGCACGGGCAGCCGGTGCTCACCGACCAGGCGGGCAAGGACCTGCACGGGCTGCCGCTCGCCGACCTGACCGACCCGCGGGACCCGAAGGCCCCCGGCGGCGACCCGAAGGTGCCGGGGGTGCTCCCGACGGCGGACCAGGCCGCCGCGCCGGTCGTCCCGTCCGTGCTCGCCACGGCGTCGTCGACCGCGGACCCCACGGCCGTCCCGTCGTCGGCGCCGACGGCCGACCCGGCCGCCGCGGCCACCGGCCCCTCGTACGGCGGCTCGCACCGGGCCGTGGCCGCGGCCGCCGACTGGTCGCCGCCCGCCCGGGACGACGGGCCGCCGGTCCGGGCCGCGGCCCCCGCCCACCAGGGCGGCCCGGCGGTGGCGTCGGGCTGGTCGGACGGGGACTACCCGCTCCAGGCGCCCACGCACACCGGGGGCGGCGGCGGGGGCGGCAGCGTGCCGGTGACCGTACGGACCGACTCGGTGGCCGCGCCGCCCGCGCCCGTCGCCGTGCCGTCCACCGGCGGACCCGGCTACGGCCCGGCGCCGGACGCGCCCCCGGTCGTCCGGTCGGTCGGGGTGGTCGGCGTGGTCGGTGCGCCCGGGCCGTTCGGGACGCCGGCCTCCTCGGGCGGCTACCCGGTGGCCGGTCCGATCGGCGCCGTCGGGCCCGGGCCGCTCGCCGCGGGCGGCGGATACCCGGCGCACCCGGCCGCGCCCTTCGGCAGCGGCGTCGGGGCCGGTGCGCCCGTGGCCGGCTCGCCCGTCGTCGGTGCGCCCGTAGCCGGCGCGCCCGTCGGCGGTGCCCCGGTGGCCGCCGGACCGCAGCCCGGCGCGCCCCGCAGCCCGGCCGGAACCCACGGCCCGGCCACCGCACCGCCGCCGCCGGCCGAGCCGCCTATCGTCGGCACCACCCCGGTCATCGGCCGGCCCGAGCCCCACCACCCCGACGGCCGCCGCCGGGACACCGCCGCGGCCCTCGCCGACCCGACCCTCGCCTGGGGCGCCGTCCCGGTCGCCACCGCCCACGCGATGGCCCTCCAGCTCGCCCTGCGCGCCCGCCGCGGCCCGCTCGCCGACGGCCCCGACGAACCCCGGCCGCGCACCATCGCCGACAGCCGCCCGTACGGACGGCCCGGCGGGCTCGGCCCGGTCGACCCCCAGCACCAGGCCGAACTCGAACGCCGAGTCCCCCGCGACCAGGACGACCTGCCCGCCCGCCACCCCGACCCGGCGGCCGGCGGCTGGGCCGAGGCCGTCAACGCGGGCGGCCACCGCGAACCCGGCCGGGCCAACAACAGCCTGGAGATCGCCCTCTCCGCCGTCGACACCTACACCGGCCGCCCCACCTGCGCGGCCCCGCGCATCCCCACCGAGGGCGACGCCGGCGAACGCGGCGGCCGCGACCGCGCCGAACGCGAACTCGGCGCCCCCTTCCGCGACCTCGGCGACGGCGGCCAGGCCTTCACCCGCCTCGCCGCCGAACTCCGCCGGGCCGGGCACGGCGCCCAGGCCGTCCTGCTCACCCTGGACGCCTACGGCCGCCCGCACGCCTGGAACGCCGTCAACCACCGGGACACCGTCACCTACCTCGACCACCAACTCGCCCGCGGCGGCCCCGCCCCGCTCCACCCCGCCACCCAGGGCCTCTGGGCCATCGCCCTCACCCCGGAGGGCCGGCCCCTGGACCTGGCCGCGGCCTGAGCACCCTCGGAGCCGGGGACCGGCACCGATGCCTGCATCGTGCACGCACCGGCGCTGAACTGCGGGCATGACTGCCTTGACGATCCGGGACGTCCCGGAAGACCAGCTCCAGGCCCTGAAGGGTCGTGCTGCCCAGTCCGGTACGTCGCTCCAGGCCTGCTGCCTCGACCTCATCGCGCGCGCGAGGTCTCCGAGCCCAGGCCGGCGGAGATGGTGATCCGACTGAACCGGGAGGCCACCGCCGGCGTCAGCGCGGAGGACGTGCCGGCCGCGGTCGACGAGGGACGGTCCGGGCGGTGAGCGAGACGGTCGTCCTCGACTGTTCCGCCCTGGTGCACGTCCTCGTCGACCGCGACCCGCTCGGCCTCGCCGTGCGGGCGCGGGTGGGCACCGCCGATACCGTCGCCGTTCCCGCGCTGATCGACTACGAGCTCCGGTCCGCCCTGCTCGGCATGCGGCGGGCCGGCAAGCTCGCGGAACGGGAAGTCGCCAAGGCCGTCGATGCCTACCGGCAACTCCCTCTCATCCGACACGGGACGCTCGCCCTCTGGGATCGCATCCAGGCGCTCCACAGCCATCTGAGCGCCCATGACGCTCAGCACGTCGCCCTGGCCGAGGCGCCGGCCGTGACGCTGATCACCGGCGACGGGAGGATCGACCGAAGCGGCGTCGCACAGTGCGGCATCGAGGCCTTCGGCGCGAACTGACCCGGCGTCGTCCTCGCTGTGGTCGGCCGGCCCTGTGGCCGGGCTGGATGATGGTGGGGTTCGGAGTCGGTACGACGGGGGTGCACGGGTGATCGCGCGGGCGCAGGCGGTGGAGGCGGGGCACCGGTGGATCAACGGGGATCTGCCGCAGGGGGCCGGGGTGGCGCGGCGGGTGTGCGCGCACGAGTTCGAGCTGGGGTGGGTGGTCTGGGCGGAGCCGCCGCGGGTGGAGGTGGACCCGCGGACGGGGGAGCGGCGGGCGCCCGAGGAGGTCGGGGCCGCGTGTGCCGTGGTGGACCGGGAGAGCGGGCGGTTCACGGTCTGGCCGTCCGTTCCGGTGGACGAAGTGGTCGGGCTCTACCGGGACTTCGTCGGTGCCGGCGGCCACGACCCGACCCGGCCGCCGGCCACCGGCCGGGGCGCCCGGGCCGAGCTGACCTACCGGGACGCCACCGGCGCCACCCACGCGCTGGCGCTGCGCTCGGCGGCCGGGCTGCCGCATCCGGCGTTGCGCGGCTGGTGGTGGCTGCGGGAGCGTGGCGTCGCGGCGCAGGACGTGCTCGCGGTGCGGACCGACCTGCGGATGGCGGCCCTGCCCGGCGGCTACTGGTCGTACGCGCTGGCGGCCGAACTGCCGCACGTCCGGCTGGACTTCGACCTGCCGTACGGCCCGCGCTTCGACCACCGGGCCTCCGCCGTGCGGGAGTTGGCCGCCGGGCCCGGCGGGTACGACGCGCCGGACGGGCCGGGGCGCAACCGGGTGCCGTTCCCGCGGGCGGTGCCGCCGCTGCCGGCGGAGCCGGACGCCGACCTGGCGCAGCGGCTGGCCGGGCGGTTCGGTCCGGCGGGCGTGCAGCGCTTCGACCCGGCGGACGTGGTGCGCGCCGAGCTGTCCGGGGAGGCGGCGGCACTGCTGCTGGCGGTCGGGCTGCCGAAGGCGGTGGACGGTTTCTTCGCGCTGCACCACCCGGGCGTGGAGGCGATCGCGGACGGCTCCCGCCCGGGCACCGTGCTGCCCCCGCTCGCGCCGTACCTCGCCGCGCTCGGCCGCGGCACCCGGGCGGCCGAGCGGGAGCGGACGGCGGCGGCCGGGCAGCTGGTGCTGGGGACGGACGGCTGGGCGCTGATCACCCTCGACCCGGCGGAGGGCGCCGTCCGGGCGGTGGACCCGGACTACGCGACGGCCCGTCACTGCAACGCCGACCTGCGGGCCTTCGTCCGCTGCCTGGAGCTGTTCGCCGGCTGGTGGCCGACCCTGCGCGGGCTGGAGCCGGCCGCGGCGGGCACGGCGGTGGACGCCCTGCAGCGGGGGCTGGCGGAGCTGGACGGTACGGTCTACGGCGATCCGGAGAACTGGTGGGCCGTCATCGTGGAACAGTTGTGGGACGGCCTGCTCTGATCCGGCCGCGGGCCGTGGCGATCCGGCCGATCCCGGCGATCCCGGCGGACCGGGAACCGGACGTCGGTGCGGGGCTGTCAGAAGGATCAGATGACCGCGTACCAGCCGACCCCGAGCGACCGAAACCGGAGCACCGAGCCGTGACCGCCCCGCCCCGCGCCGCCCAGACGGCCGTCCTCGCCGCGCTCGCGGTCCTGGCCACCGGGTGCGCCTCCGCCGGTCCCGCGTTGCAGGCCCGTTCGGCCGCCGCGCCGCCGGTGTGCGCCTCCCCGGTGGTGATCGGGCACCGGGGAGCGCCGTTCAACGCGCCCGAGAACACCATGGCCTCCTTCGACACCGCCCTGAACCAGGGCGCGGACTGGCTGGAGACCGACGTGCAGACCACCCGGGACGGCGTCCCGGTGCTGATGCACGACCCGACCGTGGACCGCACCACCAACGGCAAGGGCGCCGTCGCGGACCTGACCGCCGCCCAGGTCGCCGCCCTGCGGGTGACCGTCGGTCCGGGTGGCGCCCAGCCCGTCCCGACCCTGGAGGAACTGCTCGAGCGGCTCTCCACCAGCAGCGCCACGCTGCTGATGGAGATCAAGTGGCAGCGCCCCGAGGACGTCACCCGGATCGCCCGGATCGCGGCCGGCAGCCGGGCGCACGTCGTGCTCTACTCCTTCTCGGTCGCCAACCTGCGCCAGGCCCACGCGGAGGCCCCCGCCCTGCCGGTGGTGCTGATCCAGAGCGGCGGGATCGCCGAGGACCCGGGGGACCTCAAACTGGACGGCGTCGCCCTGGACGCGGGCCTGGCCAGTGCCGCCCGGATCGCGGCCGAGCGCAAGGCCGGGCGCGAGGTCTACGTCTGGACGCTGGACGGCGACGAGGCCTGGCAGCTGATGACCGCCCGGGACGCCGACGGCCTGATCACGGACACCCCGGGCCCGGCCCGCCGCTGGGTGGACGCCAACTGCCGCACCGAGCGCCGGGCCGGCCCGCGCGGCCACTGAGTCCACGGCCGTCGGGGAACACCCACCGATCGCACCCGGAACGGTCGGGAACGACCTGGACCAGCGCGAATACGGTCACAACCGATCTCCTCCACGGCCGGATCGCGTAGCGTGGAGAGTTATGCGACTCGGTGTGCTCGACGTAGGTTCCAACACGGTCCACTTCCTCGTGGTGGACGCCCATCCGGGTGCCGCCCCGCTGGCCGCGTACTCGCACAAGGCCGAACTGCGCCTGGCCGAGCTGCTCGACGGCTCCGGCGCGATAAGCGAAGCCGGCGTCGACCGGCTGATCGGCCACATCGCCTCCTCGCTGCGGGTCGCCGAGGACAAGGGCGTGGTCGACATCCTGCCGTTCGCCACCTCGGCCGTCCGCGAGGCCGCCAACGGCGAGCAGGTGCTGCGCCGGGTCGCCGCCGAGACCGGGATCGAACTGCGGGTGCTCTCCGGGCAGGACGAGGCCCGGCTCACCTTCCTGGCCGTCCGCCGCTGGTTCGGCTGGTCCTCCGGCCGGCTGCTCAACCTGGACATCGGCGGCGGCTCGCTGGAGATCGCGTGCGGCCTGGACGAGCAGCCGGACGTCGCCTGCTCGCTGCCGCTCGGCGCCGGGCGGCTGACCGCCCGCTGGCTGCCCGGGGACGTCGCCGACCCGGACGCGCTGCGCGAGTTGAGACGGCACGTCCGCGCCGAGATCGCCAACGTGGTCGGCGAGATCTCCCGGCTCGGGGCGCCGCAGCACGCCGTCGCCACCTCCAAGACCTTCAAGCAGCTGGCCCGGATGACCGGCGCCGCCCCCGCCGACGCCGGCCCGTACGCCGACCGCCGGCTCACCCGCAGCGGGCTCGCCGCCTGGCTGCCGCGGCTGTCCACGATGACCGTCGCCGAGCGCGCGCAGATCCCCGGGGTCTCCGAGGGCCGGGCCAAGCAGCTGCTGGCCGGGGCCCTGGTCGCGGACGCCGCGATGGACCTGTTCGGTCTGGACGAGCTGGACGTCTGTCCGTGGGCGCTGCGCGAGGGCATCATCCTGCGCGAGCTGGACGCCATGGACAGCCCCGCCGACCAGCGCCGCCCCGCGCTCACCCAGTAGCGGGGGAGCGTGCCGGCGGTCACTCCGCCGGGCGTCCGCCCCCGTTCGGGGCGCGCTCCGCTTACGCTGTCTCCCGTGGTGCAACCAGCGGGCGAGGACGGAACGCAGGAGGGCCGCGCTCCCGGAGCGGACGGGCAGCCGCGGTCGGCCGGCCCGCGCGGCCGGCTCGGCAAGGCCGGTCTCGGCAAGGCGGTCAAGGGCGCCACCGCGGCACAGGCGGGCAAGGTGGCCAAGGTCGCCAAGAGCGCCAAGGCCGCCGCCACGGCGGCGGACCGGGTCGCGGACCAGCAGCAGAGCGAGCAGCCGCCGGCCGGCACGACCCCGGCCGAGAAGACCGCGGCCGCGAAGACCGAGAAGGCTGCGAAGACCGGGAAGGCCGCGGCCAAGCGGAGCACGGCCCGCGAAGCCGCCGGGACCGCGGGACAGCCGCCCAAGGAGACCCGCACCGCCCGGGCCGCCGGCGCCGCCAAGGCCGCCGTCCAGTCCGTCCGCTCGGTGAAGGCCGCCAAGCGCGACGCCGCCCGCCCGCCGCTGCTGCGCACCACCGACCGGCTGGTGCTGCCCCAGCACCCGACCCTGCACATCCCGGACACCAAGGTCGCGCTGTCCACCGCCTCGGTGTACCCGGCCAGCACCGCCGTGGCCTTCGAGCTGGCCGCCAAGCTCGGCTACGACGGGGTCGAGGTGATGGTCTGGAACGACCCGGTCAGCCAGGACCTGGAGGCGCTGCGCCGCCTCTCCGACGCCCACCAGCTGCCGATCCTGGCCGTGCACGCCCCCTGCCTGCTGATCACCCAGCGGGTCTGGACCACCGACCCGTGGACCAAGCTGGTCCGGGCCCGGGCGGCGGCCGAGAAGCTCGGCGCCGGCGCGGTCGTGGTGCACCCGCCGTTCCGCTGGCAGCGGCAGTACGCCCGCGAGTTCGTCGAGGGCATCAACCGGATGGCGGGCGAGACCGACGTCCGCTTCGCCGTCGAGAACATGTACCCGTGGCGCTACCGCGACCGCGAGGTGCTGGCGTACGCCCCCGGCTGGGACGTCACCGACGAGGAGTACCGGCACTTCACCATCGACCTCTCGCACGTCGCCACCTCCCGGATCGACGCCTTCGCCATGGTCGAGCGGATGGGCGACCGGCTCGCCCACGTCCACCTGGCCGACGGCAGCGGTTCCGGCAAGGACGAGCACCTGATCCCCGGCCGGGGCAAGCAGCCCTGTGCCGAACTGCTGGAGCACCTCGCCCGCACCGGCTTCGACGGCCACGTGGTGCTGGAGGTCAACACCCGCCGCTCCGCGTCCCCCGCCGAACGCGAGGCCGACCTGGCCGAGGCCCTCGCCTTCACCCGCTTGCACCTCGCCACCCCCTCGCGCGTACGCTGAGCACCGGGCCCGACCGGGTCCGAACTTCCGCTCGGAGGGGGACACATGACGGAGGATCGGGACTACCGGGAACTCGCCGTGAGCTTCGGCGCGGTCGCCGCCGAGTACGACCGCGGCCGCCCGGGCTACCCCGACGAGCTGTTCGACGCGGTGGAGCGGCTCTGGGGCCGCAGCCTCAAGGGCGCCAGGGTCCTGGACGTCGGCGCCGGCACGGGCATCGCCACCCGGCTGCTGGCCGCCCGGGGCGCCGAGGTCGTCGCGGTCGAGCCCAGCGACGGCATGGCCGCCCAGTTCCTGGCCTCCTCGCCGGCCCTGCCGCTGGTCCGCGGCACGGGCGACGACCTGCCCTTCCACGACGCCTCCGCCGACCTGATCGGCTACGCCCAGGCCTTCCACTGGACCAGGCCCGAGCGGTCCGTCCCGGAGGCCCTCCGGGTGCTACGGCCGGGCGGCGCCCTGGCCACCTGGTGGAACGTGCACGACGAGACCGTGCCGTGGGTCCGGGCCCGGGCCGAACGGCTGGCCGCCGCGCTGCCCGGCCGCTACCGCGGCTACGGCGGGATCAGCGGCCACACCCGGCACTTCGCCCCGGCCGGCCTCGCGGTCGAGCGGGCGGTGCTGCACTGGGAGCGGCAGGTCACCGTCGAGCACGTGCTCACCGACCTGACCTCCCGCTCCTACCTGGCCTCGCTCAGCCCCGAGGAGCGTGCCCCGGTGCTGGCCGCCGAGCGGGAGGCGATGGCCGTCGAGTTCCCGGACGGCGTGGTCGCAGAACCGTTCAGCCTGGACCTCACCGTGGCCGTCAAGCCGGCCTGACCGCGAGCCGCCCGTCCGCCGCCCGCGCCCCTGCCGGTCCGCCGCCCGTCCACCGCCCGTCCGTCGCCGGGCAGCCGGGCCGGAGCCCCGCCCCGGCTGCCCGCATCGCGGACGCACCGTCCGCCGGCCGGACGGCGGGCGTAGGCTCGTAAGCCACAACGGCCCCCGCGCCCCCTCACCGGCGGGGCGCCGGCGAGAGCCCCGAAGGAGTGGAGCACAGTGCCCGAGCTGAGGTCCCGTACGGTCACCCACGGTCGCAACATGGCAGGCGCCCGGGCGCTTCTCCGGGCCGCCGGCGTAGCCCGCGAGGACTTCGGCAAGCCGATCATCGCGGTCGCCAACTCCTTCACCGAGTTCGTCCCGGGCCACACCCACCTCCAGCCGGTCGGCCGGATCGTCTCCGAGGCGATCAAGGAGGCCGGCGGCATCCCGCGCGAGTTCAACACCATCGCCGTCGACGACGGCATCGCGATGGGCCACGGCGGCATGCTCTACTCGCTGCCCTCGCGCGACCTGATCGCCGACTCGGTCGAGTACATGGTCAACGCGCACTGCGCCGACGCGCTGATCTGCATCTCCAACTGCGACAAGATCACCCCCGGCATGCTGATGGCCGCGCTGCGCCTCAACATCCCGACCGTGTTCGTCTCCGGCGGTCCGATGGAGGCCGGCAAGGCCACCCTGGTCGACGGCACCGTGCGCAAGCTGGACCTGGTCGACGCGATCTCCCAGGCGGTGAACGAGAACGTCTCCGACGAGGACATCGCGATCATCGAGGAGAACGCCTGCCCGACCTGCGGGTCCTGCTCGGGCATGTTCACCGCCAACTCGATGAACTGCCTCACCGAGGCGATCGGCCTCTCGCTGCCCGGCAACGGCTCGGTGCTCGCCACCCACACCGCCCGCCGGGCGCTGTACGAGCGGGCCGGGCGCACGGTCGTCGAGATCACCAACCGCCACTACGGCCAGGACGATCCCTCCGTCCTGCCGCGCGCGATCGCCACCCGCGCCGCCTTCGAGAACGCCATGGCCCTGGACATCGCCATGGGCGGCTCGACCAACACCATCCTGCACCTGCTCGCCGCCGCCCAGGAGGCCGAGCTGGACTTCGACCAGCGGGCCATCGACGCGATCTCCCGCAAGGTGCCCTGTCTGTCCAAGGTCGCGCCCAACGGCTCGTACTACATGGAGGACGTCCACCGGGCCGGCGGCATCCCGGCCATCCTCGGCGAGCTGTACCGGGGCGGGCTGCTCAACGAGGACGTGCACACCGTGCACTCGGACTCGCTCGCGGAGTGGCTCAAGACCTGGGACGTGCGCGGCGGTTCGCCGTCCGCCGAGGCCGTCGAGCTGTGGCACGCCGCCCCCGGCTGCAAGCGCTCCGCCGAGGCCTTCTCGCAGTCCGAGCGCTGGGATTCGCTGGACACCGACGCCGCCAAGGGCTGCATCCGCAGCGTCGAGCACGCCTACTCGGTCGAGGGCGGCCTCGCGGTGCTGTACGGCAACCTCGCCGAGGACGGCTGCATCGTGAAGACGGCCGGCGTCGACGAGTCGATCTGGACCTTCAGCGGCCCGGCTGTCGTCGTCGAGTCCCAGGAGGACGCGGTCGAGGCGATCCTCGCCAAGCGGGTCAAGGAGGGCGACGTCGTCGTCATCCGCTACGAGGGCCCCAAGGGCGGCCCGGGCATGCAGGAGATGCTCTACCCGACCTCCTTCCTCAAGGGCCGCGGCCTCGGCAAGGCCTGCGCGCTGATCACCGACGGCCGGTTCTCCGGCGGCACCTCGGGCCTGTCCATCGGCCACGCCTCCCCGGAGGCGGCCTCCGGCGGCACCATCGCGCTGGTCGAGGACGGCGACACCATCGCCATCGACATCCCGGCCCGGACGATCTCCCTGGAGGTCCCGGACGAGGTCCTCGCCGAGCGCCGCCGCGCGCTGGAGGCCGGGCACGGCTACCGGCCGCAGAACCGCGAACGCCAGGTCAGCCAGGCGCTGCGGGCCTACGCGGCGATGGCCACTTCCGCCGACAAGGGCGCGGTCCGGGACGTCAGCAAGCTCGGCTGAGCCCGTACGGCCACGGCGGAGCCGTCCCGCGGTCCGGGACGGTTCCGCCGCCGTCGTCCCCCGGGCGCGGTGCCACGGGCCGCGCCCGGGTGATAATCGACGACGTGAGCGAGCAGCCCCCCACCCCCGCCCCCAAGCCCGCCGGCGCCCCCGAGCCGGAGCCGATCCGCTTCTTCGGCACCTCCTGGCTCAACCGGGACAACGGCTACTGGCTGCGCCGGGTCGGCGTCTCGGTCGGCGCCCTGGCCGCCACCGCCGCCGCCGTGCTGGTGCTGCGCCTCGGCGTCGAGGGCGTCGCCCTCTCCGACAGCGGCGGCGGCTTCCTGAACGGGCTGCTGACCGCCGCCATCGCGGTCTGCTCGTTGATGGCCGTCCGGCGCACCTGGAAGGTGCTCACCGAGGGCAGGGACCAGCTGACCGGCTGGATGGCCGAGGAGAAGTCGCTCGGCGCCGTCTGGCTGATCGGCGGGGCCGGCAGCCTGGCCGCCTACTTCGCCCGCAGCCTGGTCGAGGCCCCCGGCGAGGCGGTCCGGCGGGCCGCCCACCGGAAGGCCGTCGAGCAGTACGAGAAGCGCCAGGCCGGCCGCGGCGGCCGACCCGGCGGCAAGCGCAAGCGCTGACCGCCGACCCGGTGCCCGGCTAGCCCTTGCCGCGGGCCTGCTTCACCGAGCCCACCACCCCGGCGATCACCAGCAGCAGGCCGGCCGGCAGCAGCGAGATGAAGAACGAGCCGAACAGCCCGCTGTCGCCGAGGAAGTACTGCGCCAGGGTGTTCAGCACCAGCAGCCCGCCGGCCGCCGGGAGCGCCGACTGCCACGGGTGAGCGTCGGCCCAGCGGCGCAGCCGCCGGTCGGTGGTGTCGCGGCGCAGCTGACCGCCGACGGTGCCGACCAGGAAGAGGAAGAACAGGGCCCAGCCGGCCGGTCCGGCCAGCATGGCCAGCGACCAGTCCCCGGAGATCGCCTCGATCCCCAGGGCGGTCGCGCCCACCACCGCACCGACCCCCGCGGCCGTCCGCCACGGGCCCATCGTCGCCGAGGCGGCGGCGAGTTGCCGGTTCTCACGTCGGGACATCTCGTCGTGTGCCATGGCTCCACGGTGCGCCCGCCCGGGCCCGGAGGCCATAGGGGAAACCCCCGAGTTTTCTCCCTAGGGGCACAGCACTCAGGCCCTTCCGGGCTCTCCCGGGCCCCGCGGACCACGGACCGGACGGTCCGGACGGGCGCCGCCGCGCGGTGCGAGGATGGCCGCAGTACCGAGGCAAGGAGCGGACCATGGGCAGCAGCGCAGCACACGGACAGAAGATCGCCTTCCTGGGCACCGGCAAGATCGGCGAGGCCCTGCTCTCCGGCCTGCTGCGGGCCGGCACCGACCCGGCGGACGTCCTGGTGACCGCCCGCCGCCCCGAGCGCGCGGCCGAACTCGCCGACCGCTACGGCGTGCCGGCCGTCTCCAACGCCGAGGCCGCCAAGCTCGCCGACACCCTGATCCTCGCGGTCAAGCCGCAGGACATGGGCACCCTGCTGGAGGAGCTGGCCCCGCACATCAGCCCGGACCGGCTGGTGATCTCGGCGGCGGCCGGCGTCCCGACCGCCTGGTTCGAGGAGCGGCTCGCGGCCGGCACCCCGGTGGTCCGGGTGATGCCCAATACGCCGGTGCTGGTGGACGAGGGGATGAGCGTCATCTCCGGCGGCTCGCACGCCCGGGAGGAGCACCTGGCGCGAGCCGAGGAGATCTTCAGCTCGGTCGGCAAGGCGCTGCGGCTGCCGGAGGCCCAGCAGGACGCGGCCACCGCGCTGTCCGGCTCGGGTCCGGCCTACTTCTACTTCCTGGTCGAGGCGATGACCGACGCGGGCATCCTGCTCGGGCTGCCCCGGCAGGTGGCGCACGACCTGATCGTGCAGTCCGCGATCGGCGCCTCGGTGATGCTGCGCGACTCCGGCGAGCACCCGGTTAAGCTGCGCGAGGCGGTCACCTCCCCGGCCGGCACCACCATCGCGGCGATCCGCGAGCTGGAGAACCACGGGGTGCGGGCCGCGCTGCTCGGCGCCCTGGAGGCGGCCCGGGACCGCTCCCGGGAGCTGGCCTCCGGCGGGAAGTGACCGGGCGGCCGCCCGCGGCGGAAGTCCCTGCACGACCCCTCCCGCAAACCCCGCGCACCGCCTACGCTCTCGGCCAACATCGTTCTACCGGCCGGTAGCGGGGCCCGTACCAGGGCCCGCGCGGGCCCGTGCGTGGAGGTCCACATGAGTGCCGCACCGCCCGTGCCCGCCCCGGCCGCGACGACGCCCGGCCTGCGGGCCGGGCGGGCCGCGCTCGCCGTCAGCTTCCTGCTCCAGGGCACCACCTTCGCGCTGCTGGTCACCTGCATCCCGGAGATCCAGCACCGGTACGGGCTGAGCGACGGCCTGCTGCCGGTCTTCCTGGCCGCGGTGCCGATCCTGGCCGGAGTGGGCTCGATCCTCTCCGAGCAGCTGGTGAAGCGCACCGGCGCCCGGGCCGTGCTGCGGGCCGTCCAGCCGGCCGTCTGCCTCAGCCTGGCGGGCGCCGGGCTGGGCGACGCGCTGTGGCAACTCGCCCTCGCGCTGGGCGCCTTCGGGCTGCTGGTGGGGGCGCTCGACGCCAGTATGAACATGCTCGGGGTCGGCCTCCAGCACCGCTACGGCCGCTCGATCATGATCGGCTTCCACGCGGCGTTCAGCCTCGGCGGCATCATCGGCGCCGCGATCGCCGCCCTCGGCTCGCACGACGACCTGGGGCTGCCGGTGCTGTTCGGCACGGCCGCGGCGGTGATCGCCCCGCTCGCGGTGCTGACCGGCACCAGGTTCGCCGGACCGGCCGAACTCGGCGACGCCGTCCGGGAGGCCGCCGAGGCCGCCGCCCGGACCATCCCCTGGCGCCCGCTGCTGCCGCTCTGCCTGGCGATGGCCTTCGCGTACATCGCGGACGCCTCGGTCTCCAACTACAGCGTCAAGTACCTCACCGACGGCCTGGGCAGCCCGGAGGACCTCGCCAAACTCTCCTACCTCGGCTACATGGTGGCGATGCTGCTCGGCCGGGCCCTGGGCGACCGCGCGGTGCAGCGCTTCGGCGCCGTCCCGGTGGTGCGCGGCGGCGCCACGCTGGCCGCGCTGGGCTTCGGGCTGGCCGCGCTGGCGCCCGCCGCCTGGGCGGGCATCGCCGCGTTCACCGTGCTCGGCTTCGGCATCTGCGCGATCATCCCGCAGGTGTTCGCGGCCGGCGGCCGGCTCTTCCCGGCCGACTCGGACGCCGCCGTGGCCCGGCTCAACCTCTTCAACTACGTGGGCTTCCTGGTCGGTTCGCCGCTGGTCGGGGCGATCGCGGACGCGAGTTCGTACCGCTGGGCACTGCTCGCCCCGATGCTGCTGGTGCTCGCCGTGCTGCCGCTGGCCGAGCGCTTCGCCCCCGCACCCGTGCCGGCCCCCGCCCCCGCCGCCGCCTGACGGTGGGGGCGGGCGGGGCCCGCCGCCCCCACCCACTACGGTGGAGGCCATGCCCGAAGCCGAGCGTGACACCCCCTGCGGCCTGCACCTCTACTGGGACGAGGCCGTCACCGCCTACGACTTCGGCCCCGGCCACCCGATGGACCCGGCCCGGCTCGCGCTGACCATGCGCCTGGTCGAGGCCCTCGGACTCGCCACCGGGCCCGGGGTGACCGTGCGGTCCGCGCCCGCCGCCGGGGAGTCCACCCTGCAGCTGGTGCACACCAAGGAGTACGTCGAGGCGGTCAAGCACGCCGCCGCCCACCCCGAGCAGTCGGACCCCCGGCACGGCCTCGGCACCGACGACAACTGGTCGTTCCCGGCCGTCCACACGGCCGCCGCGCTGATCGCCGGCCAGTCGGTCGCCGCCGCCGAGGCGGTCTGGCGCGGCGAGACCCCGCACGCCGTCAACTTCGCCGGCGGGCTGCACCACGCGATGCCCGGCAAGGCCTCCGGCTTCTGCGTCTACAACGACCCGGCCCTCGCGATCGCCCGGCTGCTCGAACTCGGCGCCGAACGGGTCGCCTACGTCGACGTGGACGTCCACCACGGCGACGGCGTCCAGGAGGCCTTCTGGAACGACCCCCGGGTGCTGACCGTCTCGCTGCACGAGCACCCGGCCACGCTCTTCCCGCAGACCGGCTGGCCCACCGAGACCGGCGGCCCGGACGCCCCCGGCTCCGCCGCCAACCTGCCGCTGCCGGCCGGCACCGGGGACGCCGGCTGGCTGCGCGCCTTCCACGCCCTGGTGCCCGAACTGCTCACCGCCTTCCGGCCGCAGGTCCTGGTCACCCAGCACGGCGCCGACACCCACCTGGAGGACCCGCTCGCCCACCTCGCCGTCACGGTGGACGCCCAGCGGCTGATCGCCGAGGAACTGCACGGGCTGGCCCACCGGCTCACCGGCGGCCGCTGGGTGGCCACCGGCGGTGGCGGCTACGCCGTGGTCGACGTCGTCCCGCGCAGCTGGACCCACCTGGTCGCCACCGCCGCCGGCCGGCCCGTCGACCCGGCCACCGAGACCCCCGAGTCCTGGCGCGCCGAGGTCTACCGCCGCACCCGCCGCCCGGCCCCGCTGCGGATGACCGACGGCGCCCGCCCGTCCTGGCGCGACTTCGACTCGGGTTACGATCCGGCCGACCGACTCGATCAGGCCATCCTCGCGGCCCGCCGTGCGGTGTTCCCCCACCACGGTCTGCTGGCCTGAATCCGCCGCCCCGGCCCGCACCCCGGCCGGGCCCCGGACGGGCCGTGCGTACGCCCCCTGGGGCGATCCGCCGAGTGACTACGTACTGCAACGGTCCTATCTCTCACCGTACGAGGACTGCACCTCCCCTCTTCCCACTGGTACCACCCATAACTACTCTGGGGATACACGTGTGCCGGTGGAGTCACCGGAGGGGAAGCCGGTGCCTTGCACACGGGTAAGGGTCGGGTGATGGTCATGAGTTCCGTCGAGCGTCCCCTGCAGGAAGTCGTCTTCCTGACCGTGGCCGAGGTGGCCGCGGTCATGCGGGTGTCCAAGATGACCGTGTACCGGTTGGTGCACAGCGGAGAGCTGCCGGCCATCCGGGTCGGACGGTCCTTCCGGGTGCCCCAGCAGGCGGTGCACGAGTACCTCAAGGAGTCCTACGTGCGGCTCGAGAGCGCGTAGCCGAGGGGGCGGTCGGGGGCGGGTCCCACAGCCCGTGGATCCGTCCCCGTTCGCCCCGGATTTCCCGCGAGTTTCCTGCTGCGGGGGAGCGCGATTACGGCCCGGGCCACGCGGACGGTAGGCTAGGCCCTCACGTCAGTCGTATGGACTCCGTCTCTCACGGACGAGAGTCTCAGTGAGCGAGGGTTGTTCCGTGGGCTCTGTCATCAAGAAGCGTCGCAAGCGTATGGCCAAGAAGAAGCACCGCAAGCTTCTGAAGAGGACCCGCGTTCAGCGTCGCAACAAGAAGTAAGCGCCCCCGGCCGCGCCCAGCGCGCCCAGCGCTTCCACCGCCCGCCCAGGCCCTCGCGGCCTGGGCGGGCGGTGTCGTTTCACGGCCCGGTGGGGCGGCGCGGTACGGTGCACGCAGCCGCTCGGGTCGAGGGAATGGGGTGCAGCACCGTGGGCGTGGTCGTGCTCGTCACCGGCGTGGCACGCCATCTCGGTGCCCGCTTCGCCGCCGAGGTCCGTCGCCGGCCGGGGGTGGACCGGGTCGTCGGCGTGGACGTGCAGCCGCCGCGGCTGCCGGTCGAGGAGCCGGCCGGACCGGCCGCCCCGTACACCTTCCACCAGCTCGACCTGCGCCGCCCCGCGGTCTCCCGGTTGATCGCCGAGCACCGGGTGGACACCGTGGTGCACCTGAGCGTCAGCGCCACCGGTCTGGGCTCCACCAACCGCTCCGCGGTGAAGGAGGCCAACGTCATCGGCACCATGCAGCTGCTCGGCGCCTGCCAGAAGGCGCCCGGGGTGCGCCGGCTGGTGGTGAAGTCCACCACCGGCGTCTACGGCTCCGCGCCCCGCGACCCGGCGGTGTTCAGCGAACGGATCCAGCCGAAGGACCCGCCCGGCGGCGGCTTCGCCAAGGACGCGGCCGAGGTGGAGGGCTACGTCCGCGGCTTCGCCCGGCGCCGCCCGGACGTCGCGGTGACGGTGCTGCGCTTCGCCAACATCGTCGGCCCGGGCGCCGACACCCCGCTCAGCGAGTACTTCGCGCTGCCGGTGCTGCCGACCGTGCTCGGCTACGACCCCAGGCTGCAGTTCGTGCACGAGGACGACGCCGTCGCGGTGCTCTGCCGGGCCGCCGGGGAGCCCGAGCCGGGCACCGTCAACACCGGCACCTTCAATGTGGCGGGGGAGGGCGTGCTGCTGCTCTCCCAGTGCGCCCGCCGGCTCGGCCGCCCCACCCTGCCGCTGCTGCTGCCCGCGGTCAGCTGGATGGCCGTGCTCGCCCGGCAGACCCGGCTGGTCGACGTCTCGCCGGAACAGCTGCGGCTGCTCACCCACGGCCGGGTGGTGGACACCACGCGGCTGCGGGAGACCTTCGGCTACCGTCCGGCGTTCAGCACTCCGGAGGCCTTCGCCGACTTCGCCGCCGCCCTGGGCCCCGGCCTGCTGCCGCCGGAGCGGCTGGCCGCCGTCACCGACCGGCTGACCGCCCTGCTCGGCCCCGAAGGGGCCACCCCCGCCGTACCGACCCGCCGCCCGAGGAGCTGAACCCGCGATGAGTGCCGCCGCCGAGAACGCGCCGGGCGAGGCCAAGGTCATCCCGATCGAGTCCGCCCCCAGCTGGAGCTCGCCGGAGGGCCCCGGCCTGGCCGACCGGCTCGCCGGGGCCGTCGGCGGGGCGCTGTCCGGGCAGCTCGGCCCGGCGGCCACCCGGCTGTTCGGCAAGGGCTGGGAGGGCCGGGCCACCGAGGGGCTGGCCTTCCTGCGCCGCCGGATCACCGGCGACTACGAGGTCGACGAGTTCGGCTTCGACCGGGAGCTCACCGAGGAGGTGCTGCTCTCGCTGCTGCGCCCGCTGGCCGAGAAGTACTTCCGGATCGACGTCCAGGGGATCGAGCACGTCCCGGCCGAGGGCGGCGCCCTGATCGTCGCCAACCACTCCGGCACCATCCCGCTGGACGCCCTGATGACCCAGGTGGCCATCCACGACCACCACCCGCACCACCGGCACCTGCGGATGCTCGCGGCCGACCTGGTCTTCGTGCTGCCGGGCGTCAACGAGCTGGCCCGCAAGGCCGGCCACACCCTGGCCTGCAACGAGGACGCCCAGGCGCTGCTGGAGCGGGGCGAGTTGGTCGGGGTCTGGCCAGAGGGCTTCAAGGGCATCGGCAAGCCGTTCTCCGAGCGCTACAAGCTCCAGCGCTTCGGCCGCGGCGGCTTCGTCTCCTCGGCGCTGCGCGCGGGGGTGCCGATCGTGCCCTGCTCGATCGTCGGGGCGGAGGAGACCTACCCGATGATCGGCAACGTGAAGACGCTGGCCCGGCTGCTCGGCCTGCCGTACGTGCCGGTGACGCCGACCTTCCCGTGGCTGGGGCCGCTCGGGATGCTGCCGCTGCCGACCAAGTGGACGATCCGCTTCGGCGAGCCGATCGCCACCGACGGCCACCCGCCGGAGGCGGCGGACGACCCGATGCTGGTCTTCGACCTGGCCGACGAGGTGCGGGAGACCATCCAGCACACCCTGTACCAGCTGCTGGTGCAGCGGCGGTCGGTGTTCTTCTGATCGTCCTGTGTGAGGACCTGGCACGGTGAGGGCCCGGCGGGACGCGTCCCGCCGGGCCCTCACCGCCTCGCTCAGCTCCCGCCGAGGATCCGCAGCCCGGGCAGCAGGCCGGGGATCAGCGGAGGCACGTCCACGCCCTGCTGGGCGCCGCTCGGCGTGCTGGGCGCACCGGACGGCGGCTGGGGCACCTTCGGCGGGGCCGCGTCGGCGCTCGGCGAGGGCCGACCGCCGGTGAGCCCGCTGGTGAGGTCGCCGACCAGGCCGTTGACGGCGTCCGGGGCGCTGCTCGGCAGGGTGCTCGGCAGTCCGCCGCCCTTGGCCCCGCCGCCGGCCGGGCCGCTGTTGCCGGTGGCGTCCGGGGCGCGTTCGGTACCGGGGCGGTTGCCGTTGCCCGTGCCGCCCTGGGACTGCGCGGAGCCGGGTGCGGCGCCGGAGCCGTCGGGCCCGGCTCCGGCCGGGGAGCCGCCGGTCGAGGAGGATTCGTCGCCCGCTCCGGTGCCGCCCGGTCCACCGCTCTTGGCGGGGGGCTGGGCCAGGCGCAGGGGCGCGACGTCCTCGGTTATGTCGTCGAAGAGCTGGTTCACCAGGTGGGCCTGCTCGGTGAGTTGGACCGGCAGTCGGCCCTGCAGCTCGCTCCAGCGGCCGTCCTCGTCGTGGGCGAAGCCGGCCAGCGCGCGCATCGGGTCCAGCGAGCCGTTGCTGCGGTAGACCGAACGCAGCAGGTCGCGGCCCTTGAGGGCGTCGGCGTGCATGTCGTCCAGCGCGCGGCGGACCCGGTCGACGGTGCCGGGGCTGAGCCCGGTGGTCGTACCGGCTTGCCCGACCAGGGCGTTGGCCTCGCCGAGCCGGGTGGCGGCGTTGCCGAGCAGCAGTTCGCCGCGCTCCGAGTCGGAGTCCGCGAGGTCGAGCCGGAGCCCTTCGAGACCGCGCTTCATGCCGTACAGCGTGTCCCCGGGAAGGGCGTTGGTGCTTGCGGCGGCCGCGCCGGCCAGGCTGCCGACGGCGAGCCCGGCGACCAGTCCGCCGATCGCGAAGCGGCGGCTCCACCGGCCGCGCGGCGCCGTCCGGATGGCCCGGTGGCGGCGCTGGCGGGGCACTGCGGCGCCCGGCCCGCCCGCGAAGGCCTGCTCGAACGCGGCCATCAGCTGGGCGCGTTGGACCGTCCGGACCTCTTGGTCCAGGGCTGGTCCGGGTAGTGCCCCCAGCGCGTCGGCCAGACCGACCAGTTCGGCCATCGCCACCGAACCGGCCTCGGCGGCCGTGGTGTTGGCCGATTCGGCGGTGGCCGCGCGGCGTTGCTCCGCCTGGTGGGCCTCCAGCGCCTCGGCGAAGGCCTTCGCCCGTCGGTGCTCCAGCACGTTTGCCGTCACGGGCCACACCTCCCTTCGTCGTTGTCGACACCCCGGCCTGCCGGACGGTTGCCCCGGCGGGCCAAAGCCACTCCATCGGGTGACAGGTCACAATTCGGCTTGACCGTATGCCTGGTGGGGGCTTGCATGCTGGCCAACGAGCGGTACGGGCGGTCGGTTACGCACGGCTGATCATCGGACCGACCGTTCACCCGGACGTGTCGGCCGGGTGGCAGGGGTGACGGGCCGTCGGGCCCGCGCCGGGTCGGGCCCCGCCCGGGCCCTATCGCTCCCTCGGTCACCGCCGCCTCACCGCGCGTCGGGCGGCAGGAGCCGGGCGAGGGTGCGCACGGCGCGGTACTGGAGGGTCTTGATCGCACCCTCGTTCTTGCCCATGATCCGCGCCGTCTCGGCCACCGACAGCCCCTGGAGGAAGCGCAGCGTCACGCACTCCTGCTGCTGGGGGTTGAGCCGGCGCACCGCGTCCAGCAGGGCGGCGTTGGAGAGCGACTCCAGCACCGACTCCTCCGGGCTGCGCTCGCACTCGTTGGAGTCGAGCATCTCGCCGGTGGTGACCTCCAGCCGGAACCGGCTGGACTTGAAGTGGTCGGCGACCAGGTTGCGCGCGATGGTGACCAGCCAGGCGCCGAAGTCGCGGCCCTGCCAGGTGAAGGTACCGATCCGGCGCAGCGCGCGCAGGAAGGTCTCGCTGGTGAGGTCCTCGGCGGTGGCCCGGCTGCCGACCCGGTAGTAGATGTAGCGGTAGACGGTGTCCGCGTAGTGGTCGTAGAGCCGGCCGAAGGCCTCGCTCTCGCCGGCCTGGGCCCGCTCGACCAGCTCCATGATCGGATTGTGCTCGGTCTCGTAGCCGGGGCTCGGCGCGGTGCGCGTGCGGCTGCGGCCGACGCCGGTGCTGCCGGTGCGGCCGCGCGAGCCGGTGCCGGTGGAGCCGGCGGCGGTGGTGCGCAGCGCGATGCCGGGGCCGTGCTGGTGGCCGAACGGCGCGCCGGCGGGCACGAGTTGGGGCGAGGCGGCGAGCTGGCTGCGGAGCAGGGTGCGCAGCAGGTCCAGGCCGGTGGAGATCTGCCGCTCGGCCGGGCGGCCGCGGAGGCCGGTGCGGGGGCGCAGGGGCGCGGACGACGGGCGGGAGGGTGCAGGCGCGTCGTTCCGGACGGGTGGGTACACGGGACTCCCAGAGGCAGAACTGTGGACGGATCACCTCCGCCTGCGCGGAGAGCACTCCCCATGGCATCCGTTCGAGCGGGACGCATGGGTGACGTGCATCCAGGAGAGAATAACGCTTTGTGCAATGACAGCTACACCGTGTGGTCGAAGTGGTCGTTTGGGATCCATTTGTTGCGCATATTCGGCTGACACTGACCGGAGATGTCGGCGTTCATCCGGCTCAACGTGACCGTTCGGGCGCCCAGGGTGACCAATTCGGCGGTACTGCGGGCGGTTTCCCAGCCTTGGGGCTCCGCAACCCCTGACTTTCCCGGCCTGGCGAACGATCAGAACCGGTCACCGGGTGACAAGTTCGCACAACGGGCCCGGACGGCCGTGTCGGAGTCGGGAGTTCGCTCGTACGAGGGGCCAGGTCAGGCCCCTGATTGACGTCTTCTCACCCGCACGGGGGAGGGGCAGAAACGGCTCCGTCGACGGCCGTCCGACCCGGACCGGCCGGACGTCCAGCCGGAGTTCGGCCCGACTCCCCCGGGTGTTCGGCCGGGCCCGGGGAGGGGCGGGGGCTCAGCCGCGCCGACGACGGCGCCGCAGCGCGACCCCGGCCGCCGCCGCACCGGCCAGCACCCCGAGCGCGGCCGCCGCCGGCAGGCCCACCCGGGCCGCCTTGCGCCCGGTCCGGAAGTCGCGCACCCGCCACCCCTGCGCCCGGGCGTGCCGCCGCAGCGCGCCGTCCGGGTTCACCACGTACGGGTGGCCGACCAGCGAGAGCATCGGGATGTCGTTGGCCGAGTCGCTGTAGGCCGCGCAGCGGTCGAGGTCCAGCCGCTCGCGCCGGGCCAGCGCGTTCACCGCGGCGGCCTTGGCCGGGCCGTGCAGCAGGTCGCCGACCAGCCGTCCGGTGTAGTGGCCGTCCCGGGCCTCTGCGACGGTGCCCAGCGCGCCGGTCATGCCGAGTCGCCGGGCGATGATCCGGGCCACCTCCAGCGGGGCGGCGGTCACCAGCCAGACCCGCTGGCCGGCGTCCAGGTGCATCTGGACCAGGGCGCGGGTGCCCGGCCAGATCTTGTCGGCGACGACCTGCTCGAAGACCTCCTCGCAGATCACCTCCAGGTCGGCGGTGCGCTTGCCGGCCACGATGCCCAGGGCGGTGTTGCGGGCGTCCGAGATGTGGTCCGGGTCCTCGGTGCCGTGCAGCCGGAAGAGCGCCTGCTGCCAGGCGAAGCGGGCGATGTCGCGGCGGGTGAGGAAGCCGTGGCGGTAGAGGCCGACGCCGAGGTAGAAGATCGCGGCGCCGCGCAGGATGGTGTTGTCGCAGTCGAAGAAGGCGGCGGCGCGCGGGTCGTCCCGGTCCGGGGTGTGGTTCTCGGCCGGGGCCTTGGGGGTCTTCCCGGGCCGGCCGGGCGCCGGGCTCCCCGCGCTGGCGGGGGCCGCCCCGGGCTCCTGCGCCACCGGGGCGTCCGTCGCGGGGGCGAGCAGCGGTTCGGCGCGCAGCGCGGCCTCGGCCGCCGCTGCCGCGGCCTCGCCCGCCAGGGCGCTCCGCTCGGTGGTGGAGCGTCTCGCCTGGGTGAGCCTTCGGAGCACGGCCATGTCACCGAGCATAGCCAGCCGGGCGGGGAGCGGCCGTGACGGAGCCGTGCCCGTGCGGTGAACAGCTGCCGGGCGGACGCCGCCCCGGAGGCGGGTGGGGGAGTGGACGACAATGAGCAGGTGAGCCCACTGTTGCGACGCAAGAGCCCCGAGCCGGCGGTCCGTACCGTGACCATGGTCGGCAAGCCCGGCTGCCACCTGTGCGACGAGGCCCGGGAGGTGATCGTCCGGGTGGCGGCGGAGCTCGGCGCGACCTTCGAGGAGAAGGACATCACCGGGGACGAGGAGCTGTACCGCCGCTACTGGGAGCAGATCCCGGTCACCCTGGTCGACGGCCGCCAGCACGACTTCTGGCGGGTCGACGAGAACCGCCTGCGCAAGGCCCTGGGCGGCTGAGGAGGGGTTCGTGCGTGCACCACCTCCCCCGCCGACCGGCGGGGGAGCTTCGCCGAATCGTTGCCGAAGACACTCCGTTCCGGCTTGGAGCCGGGCGCCCCGGTCGGCTTACGATCGAACGCGTTTGCGCCCGTGGGGGGCTGAGCACACGAGGAGTGCCGCCATGCTTCCCCGCCCGACCCCCGCGCTGCCCGTGGCCCCGGGCTTCGCCGTGGTGGACGTGGAGGCGACCGGCCGCAGTCCGTGGCGGCACCGGGTGGTCGAGGTCGCGGTGGTGCTGCTGGACGAGCGGCTCCGCCCCGAGGGCGAGTTCGCCACCCTGCTGGACCCGCTGGGCCCGGTCGGCCCGACCCATGTGCACCGGATACGCCAGGCCGACGTCGAGGGCGCGCCCCGCTTCCGGGAGATCGCCCCCCGGCTGCTGGAGCTGCTGGCCGGCCGGGTGCTGGTCGGTCACCACGTCAGCTGCGACCACGCCTTCCTGGACCGCGAGTTCGCCCGGATCGGGGTGCCGCTGCCGCCCGTCCCCCTGCTGTGCACGATGCGGCTGGCCGGCGCCCACCTGCCGGAGGCCCGCGGTCAGGGCCTGGCGGCCTGTGCGGAGGCGGCCGGTCTGGGCTGGTTCCCGGCGCACACCGCGCTGGGCGACGCCCGGGTGACGGCGGAACTGCTGCGGCACTGCGCGGGCGTCCCCTCCTGCCCGCCGGACGACTGGACCGGGCCGCTGCGCGAGGCCGCCCGGGTGCCCTGGCCGCGGCTGGGCCGGGCCCGTTCCCGGCCGTCCGGCGGTACCGTTCCACTGCTGCGCCGGGAGGCGCCGTACGGGCCCTGGCTGCCCGGCGCCCAGGCCCCGGAAGTGGTCCTGACGCAGGCCGGTGCTATGAGCTCATCGGCGTGATGCGTGTCACTGTGCCGGGACAAATCGGACACCATCTTTGTGCACACGTTCACAAACGCTTAGCCTGGCTGCCAAAGCCCAGCTTCACCCACAGGAGCACCGTGGCAATCGGCCGATCACCACAGAGCAGTTCGCAGACGCCCGACCAGGGCGCCGCGCGCCGACCCGCGCGTGCCCGGGGCATCCCGGAGGCGACCGTCGCACGCCTCCCCCTCTACCTGCGGGCCCTCACCGCGCTCTCCGAGCGCTCGGTGCCGACCGTCTCCTCCGAGGAGCTGGCCGCCGCGGCCGGGGTGAACTCGGCCAAGCTGCGCAAGGACTTCTCCTACCTCGGCTCCTACGGCACCCGGGGCGTCGGCTACGACGTCGAGTACCTCGTCTACCAGATCTCCCGCGAGCTCGGCCTGACCCAGGACTGGCCGGTCGTCATCGTCGGCATCGGGAACCTCGGCCACGCCCTCGCCAACTACGGCGGGTTCGCCTCCCGCGGCTTCCGGGTCGCCGCCCTGTTGGACGCCGACCCGAACGTGGTCGGTTCCACGGCGGCCGGACTGCCGGTGCGCCACATGGACGAGCTGGAGTCGATCGTCGAGAGCCAGCACGTCTCGATCGGTGTGATCACCACCCCGCCCGGCGCCGCCCAGCAGGTCTGCGACCGACTGGTCGAGGCGGGCGTCACCAGCATCCTGAACTTCGCCCCGACCGTGCTGACCGTCCCGGACGGCGTGGACGTGCGCAAGGTGGACCTCTCCATCGAGCTGCAGATCCTCGCCTTCCACGAGCAGCGCAAGGCCGGCGAGGAGCCCGACCGCACCGAGTCGGTGCTGGACCGCGCCCCCGGCCCGGTCCGCGCCGCCGCGGCCAAGCTGCGCCGGGCGGCCGGCGGCAGCGGCAAGGGCCGCACCGGCGCCGAGCCGGCGGCCAAGGAGCCGGCCGAGCCGTCGGCCAAGGGCAAGCCCGCCAAGGGCGGCGAGGGCGAGCTGTCCGCGGTGATGCCCGCGTGAACACCGAGAGCTGTGGGGGGCGGGCATGAGTCTTCTCGTCGTCGGACTGAGCCACCGGACGGCACCGGTCGGCGTGCTGGAGCGCGCCGCGCTGACCGGTGAGGTCCCGACCCGGCTGCTGCACGACGCGGCCGCGTCCTCGACCGTCGCCGAGGCCGCCCTGCTCAACACCTGCAACCGGATCGAGCTGTACGCGGACGTGGACAAGTTCCACGGCGGCGTCGCCGAGCTGTCGCTGCTGCTGGCCCACCACAGCGGGGTGGACCTGGAGGAGCTGACCTCCCACCTGTACGTCCACTACGAGGACCGCGCCGTCCACCACCTGTTCTCGGTGGCCTGCGGCCTGGACTCGATGGTGGTCGGCGAGGGCCAGATCCTCGGGCAGCTGCGCGACGCGCTGGCCAAGGCCCAGGACGAGCACACCGCCGGGCGCGGCCTGAACGAGCTGTTCCAGCAGGCCCTGCGGGTCGGCAAGCGGGCGCACAGCGAGACCGGGATCGACAAGGCCGGCCAGTCGCTGGTCACCTTCGGCCTGGAGCAGGTCGCCGCGGGCGCGGGCGAGATCGCCGGCAAGCGCGCACTGGTGGTCGGGGCCGGCTCGATGAGCTCGCTGGCCGCCGCCACCCTGGTCCGCTCCGGGGTCACCGACCTGCTGATCGCCAACCGCACGCCGGCCCGCGCCGAGCGCCTGGTGGAGATCCTCGGCCCGGACGTGGCCCGCACCCTGGACCTCGCCAAGGTGCCGCAGGCGCTGGCGGACGTCGACCTGGTGATCTCCTGCACCGGCGCGGCCGGCGTGGTGGTCCGGGCCGAGGACGTCGCCGCCGCGGTCGCCGCGCGCACCGCTCCCGAGCCGCTGGCGCTGCTCGACCTCGCCATGCCGCGCGACGTCGACCACGCCGTGCACGAGCTGGACGGCGCCCTGCTGGTCGACCTGGAGAGCCTCTCCCACGCGCACGCCGCCAGCCCCGGCGCCGGCGACGTCGACGAGGTCACCCGGATCGTCTCCGACGAGGTGACGGCCTTCGGCGCCGCCCAGCGGGCCGCCCGGATCGCGCCGACCGTGGTCGCGCTGCGGGCGATGGCCTCCGACGTGGTCGCCGCCGAGCTGGGCCGGCTGGACTCCCGGCTGCCCGACCTGGACGAGCGCTCCCGCGCCGAGATCACCCAGACCGTCCGCCGCGTCGTCGACAAGCTGCTGCACGCCCCGACCGTCCGGGTGAAGCAGCTGGCCGCCGAGCCCGGCGGTGCGTCCTACGCGGACGCCCTGCGCGAGCTGTTCGACCTCGACCCGGCGGCCGTGCACGCCGTTTCGGGTACGCCGGTCGGCGCCCGTTCCCAGCCTTCGGCCGGGGGCACCAGATGAACCGTCAGCCATCCCACGAGTACCACCGGGACGATCACCTCATGAATGGTCAACCGCTCACCGAGCAGGCTCCGGCCGCCGCCCTGCGGCTCGGCACCCGGCGCAGCGCGCTCGCCATGGCCCAGTCGGGCATGGTCGCCCGCGAGGTGACCAGGCTCACCGGCCGCCCCGTCGAGCTGGTCGAGATCACCACCTACGGCGACACCTCGCGGGAGGCGCTCGCCCAGATCGGCGGCACCGGCGTGTTCGTCTCCGCCCTGCGGGACGCCCTGCTGGAGGGCCGGATCGACTTCGCCGTGCACTCGCTCAAGGACCTGCCCACCGCCGCGCCCGAGGGCCTGGCCCTGGCCGCCGTCCCCGCCCGCGAAGACGTCCGGGACGCCCTGGTCGCGGCCGAGGGCCTGGCCCTGGACGAGCTGGTGGAGAAGCTGGCCGGGGCCGGTCGCCCGGCCCGGATCGGCACCGGCTCGCCGCGCCGGATGGCCCAGCTGAACGCCTGGGCCCGGGCCCGCGGCGCCCAGCTGGAGACCGTCGCGATCCGCGGCAACGTGGACACCCGGATCGGCTACGTGGCCGCCGGTGAGCTGGACGCCGTGGTGCTGGCCACGGCCGGCCTCAACCGGCTCGGCCGCAGCGCCGAGATCTCCCAGCACCTCGACCCCGAGCTGATGATCCCGGCCCCCGGCCAGGGCGCGCTCGCGATCGAGTGCGCCGCCGCCGACACGGACCTGACCGCCGCGCTCGCCGCGCTGGACCACGCCCCCACCAGGGTCGCCGTGGCCGCCGAGCGCGCGCTGCTGGCCACCCTGGAGGCCGGCTGCTCGGCCCCGGTGGCCGCACTGGCCACCTGGGGCCGGGAGAACGAACTGCAGTTGGACGGGGTGGTCGGCGATCCCGACGGCACCGCCCTGCTGAAGATGTCCGCCAACGGTCCGATCGTCCTCGACGAGACCGCCGAGCAGCAGGCGCGGGCCCTCGGCCACGCCCTGGCCGCCCGGCTGCTCGACGCGGGCGCGGCCACCCTGATGGGGGAGCGAGCCCGATGAGCCCCACCGCCGCCACCGACGCCCTCTTCCCGGCCGGCCAGCCCACCGGACGGTGCACCTTCCTGGGAGCCGGCCCCGGGGACCCGGGGCTGCTGACCCTGCGCGCGGTCGAGGTGCTGTCCTCGGCCGACGTCCTGGTCGCCGACCCGCTGACCGCGGCCGCCGTGCGCACCCACTGTCCGGCCGGCGTGCAGGTGCACGCCCCGGCCGCCGAGGGCACCGACTTCGACCTGGCCAAGCTGGTCGCCGAGGCCGTCCGGGCCGGCAAGCACGTGGTCCGCACCGTCGACGGCGACCCGGGCCTGGACGGCTGCGCCGCCGAGGAGATGCTCAGCTGCGCGGGCGACGGGATCCCCTTCGAGGTGATCCCGGGCGTCGCCCAGTCGGTCGGCGTCCCGGCGTACGCGGGCGTCCCGCTGCGCGGCGCGGCCGGCACCGACGTCCGCTTCGTGGACGGCGGCCAGCTGCTGTCGGGCGCCCCGGTCGACCTGGGGGCGCCGGAGACCACCCTGGTGGTCCGCACCACCCTGGGCCAGCTGCCGGCCACCGCGAGCGCGCTGGTCTCCAACGGCCGCAAGCCGGACTCGGCGCTGAGCGCCACGCTGTCCGGTACCACCACCCGCCAGCGGACCTTCACCTCCACGCTGGCCACCATCGCGGCGGACCTCAAGGTCGCCCGGGTGCTGCCCTCGCCGGTCTCCGCCCCGGTGGACCCGGCGACCTCGGTGATAGCCGTGGTGGGCGAGCAGGTCGCCCACCGGGCCTCGCACTCGTGGTTCGAGACCAAGCCGCTGTTCGGCTGGAACGTCCTGGTGCCGCGCACCAAGGAGCAGGCCCACGGCCTGTCCGAGCAGCTGCGCTCGTACGGTGCGGTGCCGCAGGAGGTGCCGACCATCGCGGTCGAGCCGCCGCGCACCCCGCAGCAGATGGAGCGGGCCATCAAGGGCCTGGTCACCGGACGCTACGAGTGGATCGCCTTCACCTCGGTGAACGCCGTCCGCGCCGTCCGGGAGAAGTTCGAGGAGTACGGCCTGGACGCCCGCGCGTTCGCCGGGATCAAGGTCGCGGCGGTCGGCGAGACCACCGCCCAGGCCCTGGTGGACTTCGGCGTGAAGCCGGACCTGGTGCCCTCCGGGGAGCAGTCCGCGGCCGGGCTGTTGGAGGACTGGCCGCCGTACGACCCGGTCTTCGACCCGATCGACCGGGTGCTGCTGCCGCGCGCCGACATCGCCACCGAGACCCTGGTCGCCGGCCTGGTCGAGCTCGGCTGGGAGGTCGACGACGTGACGGCGTACCGGACGGTGCGCGCCTCGCCGCCGCCGGCTGAGACCCGCGAGGCGATCAAGGGCGGCGGTTTCGACGCGGTGCTGTTCACCTCGTCCTCGACCGTCCGGAACCTGGTCGGCATCGCCGGCAAGCCGCACAACGTCACGGTCATCGCCTGCATCGGCCCGGCCACCGCCAAGACCGCCGAGGAGCACGGCCTGCGGGTCGACGTGATGGCCCCGGCGCCGTCGGCGGCCGCGCTGGCCCAGGCGCTGGCAGACTTCGGGGCCAAGCGCCGGGACACCGCGACGGCCGCGGGCGAGCCGGTCTACCGGCCCAGCGAGCGCCGTCCGGGATCCCGCCGCAAGGCCCGCTGAGCCCTCAACTATGGTGCTGGGGGCGGCTGTTCGCCGCCCCCAGCACTGCACAACCGTTCGGAGAGAGAAGCCGTGTCCGCTGAATTCCCGTACGTTCGCCCCCGTCGACTGCGGCAGAGCCCGGCGATGCGCCGGCTGGTCGCCGAGACCCGGCTGCACCCGGCGGAGCTGATCCTGCCGCTGTTCGTCCGCGAGGGCGTCAGCGAGCCCGTCCCGGTCACCTCGATGCCGGGCGTGGTCCAGCACACCCGCGACACCCTGCGCAAGGCCGTCGTCGAGGCGGCCGAGGCCGGGCTGGGCGGCGTCATGCTGTTCGGCGTCCCGCTCGTGCAGGACGCGACCGGCAGCGAGGGCACCAACCCGGACGGCATCCTCCAGCGGGCGATCCGGGACGTGGTCGCCGAGGTCGGCGACTCCCTGGTGGTCATGTCCGACCTCTGCCTGGACGAGTACACCGACCACGGCCACTGCGGTGTGCTGGCCGCCGACGGCAGCGTGGACAACGACGCCACCCTGGAGCGCTACGCCGAGATGGCCCGGGTGCAGGCCGACGCGGGCGTCCACCTGGTCGGCCCGTCCGGCATGATGGACGGTCAGATCGCCGTCGTCCGGCGGGCGTTGGACGAGGCCGGGCACCAGGACACCGGCATCCTCGCCTACACCGCCAAGTACGCCTCGGCCTTCTACGGCCCGTTCCGCGAGGCGGTCGGCTCCTCGCTCAAGGGCGACCGCAAGGCCTACCAGCAGGACCCGGCCAACGCCCGCGAGGCGCTGCGCGAGCTGGAGCTGGACCTCGCCGAGGGCGCCGACATGGTGATGGTCAAGCCGGCCATGGCCTACCTGGACATCCTGCGCCAGGTCGCCGACGCCTCTCCGGTGCCGGTCTCCGCGTACCAGGTGTCCGGCGAGTACGCGATGGTCGAGGCGGCCGCCGCGAACGGCTGGATCGATCGGGAGCGGATGATCATGGAGACGCTCACCTCGCTGCGCCGGGCCGGCGCCGAGCAGATCCTCACCTACTGGGCGGTCGAGGCCGCCGCGCTGCTCGAGCAGCGGTAGGGCCGGTACGGCGGAAGGCCGGGCCGTTCCCCCCGCGGGGAGCGGCCCGGCCTTCCTCGTCACTACTTCCAGCCGTTGATGTGCGCGAAGCCCTCGCCGCCGCCGACCAGGTCGGTCGCGGTGGCGGCACCGCCGACGAAGCCGCCGGCGACGACGTTGCTGGTGTGGCCGACGCCGAAGCCGCCACCGGCCACGAACGGGTGGTCACCGGAGGCGACGATGCCGCCGCCGCCCACCAGGCCGACGTGGGCGAACGCCGGGGTGGCGGCACCGGCGAGCGCGAGCGCGGCGGTGGCGGTCAGGGCGGCCTTGGCCAGCGTGCTCTTCATGGATCTGCCCTCTCTGTGGGGGCGCCCCCGCGGGCGCCCGTCCTCTGACTGGTGCTGTGACTCTTGTCGATCAAGCCCGGAGGGCCCGGGGAGCTTTCCTCCCCGGGCCCTCCGTCCGTGCCGTGCCCCTTGATCAGCCGATCAGGTGCGAGACACCCGCGTCGCCCGAGGACTGGGTGTTCTGGCCGACGTTGCAGATCTGCTTCGGGGTGCTGTTCAGGACGGGCACCTCGACCGGAACCGCGACGCCGACGACGGCGACGGCGATGTTGTGGACCTCCGGCAGGCAGATGTTCGCGTTGTCCAGGGTGTGGAAGTTCGGGCTGCCGTTGCCGTGGGTGCCGGTCTGGTTGGTGCCGCCGTTGCCCTGGACGGAGGTGGCGGCGCCGTCCGAGTCGACGATGGCGGAAGCCGAGCCGGCGGACATCGCGATGGCGGCGGCGGCCAGGCCGGCGGCGGCGAGGGACTTCTTGATCATTTCCGGTTTCCTCTCAAGGGTGAATCGGGGAGCGATTCGAGGGTGGTTCAGGGGGGTGGTGCGGAAGGTGGGCTGGGGGAACGTCAGCCGACCAGGTGGGACACGCCCGCGTCGCCGTGGCTCTGGGTGCCCTGGCCCTGGGTGCAGTACTGCTTGCCACCGCTGTTGGCGATCGGGACCTCGACCGGGACGGCCACACCGAGAACGCCGACGGCGATGTTGTGGATCTCGGGGAGGCAGACGTTCGCGTTGTCCAGGAAGTGGAAGTTCGGGCTGTTGTTCCCGACCGTCCCGGTGAAGTTGGTGCCGCCGTTGCCCTCGATGGAGGCGGCCGCGCCGTCCGCGTCACCGATGGCCGAAGCGGGAGCGGCGGCACCGGCGAGCGCGGCGACGGCCAGGCCGGCGGCGGCGAAGGACTTCTGGATCATGGGGAGATCCCTCTCTGAAATGCTTTCGGTTTCCGTGCGTAGCAACGCGTCGAACGCTCAGACCCGGTCTGCAGTCACTGACGTCCAGATCAAAGAATGACGGCACGGAAGGTTACGGGGATTTTTGAAAAGAGTCCGGGAGGCGCGTCCGAGGGTGGTTTCCGGTCGGATTATTACGCCGAATCGGTTAACGCCCGCAATCCGAACTCCTGGTCACTCGTTGCGCAGATTGCTTTCCGGCTGCGGCCCCGCAGCCCTCCCCGAAGGAACGGTGAAAAGCATGAAGTTCTCCAAGCGGGCCGGCGCGATGCTGCTGGCGGTCGGTGCGGGCGTGCTCGCCTCCCAGGGAGCGGCCTCCGCCGCCCCGGTGAGCCCCGACCAGGTCGGAGCCCTGGAGGACAAGCTGGCCACCCAGCAGGTCCCGGCGGACGTACCGCTCACCCCGCTGGGCAGCCACGTCACGGCCGGCATCCCCACCTCGCTGGTCATGCCGCCGGTGGCCGGCCGGACCACCGACAACGGGCTGCTCCCGGACCACCTGGTGCCCCAGCTGGCCACCGGCAAGGTCGGCCCCAGCGCCAAGGCCCAGCTGCCGCTGCCGCTGGTCGACCAGGGTGCCGACCTCGGCCAGGTGCTGCTGGAGGCCCCGGCCGCGCCGCTCCAGGCCAGGACCCCCGGCCTGGACGTCGGCAAGCCGCTCTCCCTGGTGCACGACGGCACCGGCCAGCTGGCCGACGGCCGGATCCGGGTGGACGAGGTGGACCCGCGCCTGGTGCCCGGTGCCGTGCAGACCGTCCCCGGGGCCACCGCGAGCCTGGGCGGCGACGAGAGCCGGCTCTCCGTCACCGACGAGGTGAACGACCTGGCCAACACCACCACGGCCACCGCCACCGGCGTCCTGCAGCAGACCGACGCGACCGGCACGGCGACCTCGACCGCCACCGGCCTCGTCCAGCAGAGCGGCCTGGCCGACCTCACCCAGCTCTGAGCCCGGCTCCGGGCTCCCGCCCGATGCGCCGGAGCCCGGCACCCCTCCTGGCGGCCAGGGGTGCCGGGCTCCGGCGCGTGCGCGGTCAGCCCGGCAGGACGCCGGAGAGCCCGCCGACCAGCGGGAGGTCCTTGACCCCGCCGCCCGCGCTCAGCGGTCCGGTCA
This sequence comes from Kitasatospora sp. NPDC040550, assembly GCF_055594965.1. Taxonomy (NCBI): domain Bacteria; kingdom Bacillati; phylum Actinomycetota; class Actinomycetes; order Kitasatosporales; family Streptomycetaceae; genus Kitasatospora; species Kitasatospora sp. NPDC040550. The sequence continues at coordinate 185,678 of NZ_JBVIWC010000003.1, forward strand.
GCGTGCCGGTGCCCACCGGGGCCAGGCCCTGGTCCGGCTGGACGGTCGCGCCGTTGTTGAGCACGTCGGCCGAGGAGTTGGCCCACGGGTCCAGGCGCAGGCTCTTGATCGGCGCGACGCCGTAGCCGAGGCCGGCCGTCGTCCCGTTCAGCGCCTGCCCGACGTCGGTCTTGGCCAGCGTGGCCGGGCCCGCGGCGGGCTGCTGCCCCGCGGCGGGGGCGGCCTGCGCCGAACCGGCGCCGAGCAGGACCGCGGCGCCCACGGCGGCGGCCAGCCCGGCCCCGCCCTTCTTCGAAACCATGCGGTTCACCCTTCGGTGGAGTGGGGCCCGGCCCGGCGAAACCCGAGGGACGGGCCCTGAGCTTCCGGACGTCCCGTCCGGAGAAACCGAACTGCCCCCCGGCCGGCTGGTCGGGGGGCAGTACGGCCGAAACGCGTGCCGATCGGGGATCAGCAGTCGTCCGCGGGCTGCGGGTGCACGTCCACGTTGGCGCAGCTGTTGCCGAAGGCCGGGTTCAGCAGGCCGATCACGTTGATGGTGTTGCCGCACAGGTTGATCGGCACGTGCACCGGAACCTGGATCTGGTTGCCGGAGGCGACACCGGGGGAACCGGCGGCCACGCCCTCGGCGCCCGAGCTGGCGGCGGCGGAGCCCGCCGCGCCCATCACCAGGCCGGCAGCGGCGGCGGAGAGGACGGCGACCTTCTTCACGTTCTGCATGGGGGTTGATCTCCTCGATCACACGCGGGTGGAGCGTGCCGCGCCCCGGCGCTGCGGGGCGCGGCACGGGCTCGGGTGAATCAGCTGTCGCCGGGTCGGCGACCGCGGGTTCAGCCGACGTTGGCGCAGGAGTTGCCGAACGCCGGGTTCAGGATGCTGATGATGCCGATGCTGTTGCCGCAGACGTTCACCGGAACGTGCACCGGGATCTGGATCTGGTTGCCGGAGAGCACGCCGGGGGAGCCGGCGGCCACGCCCTGGGCGCCCGAGCTGGCGAACGCGCCGCCCGCGGCACCGAGCACCAGGCCGGTGGCGGCCAGCGACAGGGCGGCGGCCTTCTTGAGGTTACGCATGTCTGTTCCTCCGATTTCTGCCCCGACGGAAGGGAAATGTCGGGAAACGGGCGAGCACGAATACTCACCCGAAGGGTTCAGGGATTGCCGTGAATGTCACTCCGGCGGCGCACACCGGCGTGTTGCGCCCGTGGCTCGGGCGTCGACGCAGCCGCCGCGTTCTTCCGGCACCTCGCGAACATTTCCCGCACGGCCGGGAACGGTCCGGACAGAGGTGCGACCAGGAATTCCCGGTCAGGCGTTCAGGTGGTGTCGCCGAACGCCGGGTTCTGGGGGGCCCGCCACGTCGACCGGCCCGCCGGGGGCCGCGGTGCCGACGTGGCCGTGGGCGAGCTGCGCATGGGCGGTACTCGATTCGTTGAGCAGGGCCTGGTGGATCGTCTTCGTGAGGGAGAACGAGGCAGGGCGCGAGGGGAAACGGTCCGGGCCGGTGATCACCCGAATGCCGGTCGGCGGCCGGATTGGGCCAGACGGGTGACAGTGCGGGCACCCTCGCAACCGGTCCGGACGGGTGTCGTTCTAGATGTCGCACTCCCCGTGCATCTCTGTATGAACAGTCAGGAGGCTCACATGAGCATCAAGAAGACCGCCGCCGTCGGCGCGGCCGTGGTGGGCATCGTGGCCGCCGGCGCCGGCACCGCCATGGCCAGCTCCGGCGCCGAGGGTGTCGCCGCCGGTTCTCCCGGTGTCATCTCGGGCAACCAGATCCAGGTTCCGGTTCACATCCCGGTCAACCTGTGCGGCAACAGTGTCGACGTCGTGGGTCTGCTGAACCCGGCGTTCGGCAACCACTGCGCCAACCTGGGCTGAACCCACCCCCGGTTCGGCCGGTGAGAGCCGCCGTTCCGCGCTTCCCTCCTGGGGCGCGGAACGGCGGCTCTTTTCTCGTGTCGGCTCGCGGCCGCTCGCGGCCGCTCGTGTCCGCTCGTGTCCGCTCGTGTCCTCCCGTCCTCGCCGGTGGTGGCACGGTTCCCGGGGGCGGGTTCCGGTGCTGTCACGAGCCTTGTTGCACTACTTGTCAGTACCTAGAATGTGAGACCTGCTCACCTTTTCGGCACCTCTCTTGCCCCGCACCGCCCGGCACCCCAGACCGGGCGGCCCCCACCCCCGCAAGGAGTCGCGTGTGATCAGGTTCCGCACGTCCGCTGCGCGGCGAGCGCGAACGGGCTCGTCCCGGTCCGCCGCGCTGCTCGCCACCGGCGTCCTCGTCGCCGCCCTCGGCCTGGCCGGCGCCCCCGCCGCGCTCGCCGACAGTGCCCCGGCCCCCGCCCCGGCGCCCACCCGCCCGGCCGCCGTCGTCGCCCTCGGCGACAGCGCCATCTCCGGGGAGGGCGCCGGCACCGACACCAACGACGGCTACTTCCCGGAGACCGACACCTCCACCAACTACTGCCACCGGCACCCCAAGTCGGAGATCTTCGTCACCGACATCCCCGGGGTCACCCCGATCGACCTGGCCTGCTCCGGCGCCCAGACCGGCGACCTGGTCAGCGACCCCGAACTGGCCAAGATCACCGGTGGCGGCAGCGGCGACTTCGGCGAGCCCAAACAGGACGTCAAACTCGCCGACACGGCGGCCAAGTACGACGTCAAGATGGTCGTCGTCACCATCGGCGCCAACGACGACTTCGACTTCAGCGGGATCATGATGCACTGCCTCGCGCAGTACTTCCCGATCCCCAAGGACCAGGGCTGCCGGGACACCATCGGCAGCGACGAGATCCGCCGCCGGGCCAAGGCGGTCCAGCCCAAGGTGGTCGCCGCGCTGCAGAACATCCGGCAGACCATGCGTCGGGCCGGCTACGCCGACTCCTCGTACCAGCTGGTCTACCAGTCGTACTTCAACCCGATCACCCCGGACATCCGGCGCAACGACTACCTCGGCAAGATCACCGACGGCTGCCCGGCCTTCCCCGAGGACCTCGCCTGGGGCCACGACTGGGTGGTTCCCACGTTCAGCGACGCACTCCGTGGCGCGGCCGAACAGGTGCCCGGCGTACGGTACTTGGACCAGCGGAGGGTCGCCTTCGGGCACGAGGTGTGCGCGGAGTGGACGAGTTCGCCGTACGAGTACAGCAACGGGGACGTCATCAACCTCTCCGAGTGGGCCCGCAACGGCTGCGACTCGCAGATCGGCATCCCCGGGCTGTGCATGAACATGGTCCGCCAGTCGTACCACCTGCGGGTGGCCGGCTACCGCGGTGAGGGCGTCTGCCTCGGCCAGTTCTTCGCCCGGCCCGACCAGCCGGAGGCGTACTGCACGCTCAACCAGCAGAACACCACCTCGATCCAGCCGCTCACCCCCGGCAAGCCCTTCGGCGACGCCCCCGAGGACGGCTCCTGGTACCAGCTCACCAACGCGGCCACCGGCAACGCCCTCGACCTCAGCGGCGGCGGCACGTACGGCGACTCCACCAACGGCCGGGCCGCCATCAGCTACCCGGCGACCGGCGGGCTGAACCAGTCCTTCGTCCTGGAGGCGAAGGCCGGCGGCAGCTACGAGCTGGACTTCAGCGGCAACCGCGGCATGTGCCTGGACGCCAACGCGGCCTCCACCGCGCCCGGCACCCGGATCCAGCAGTGGGGCTGCAACGGCGGCGCCAACCAGCACTGGGTGTTCACACCGGCCGGCAACGGCAGCTACAAGATCGCCGACTCGGCGGACCCGACCAAGGTCCTGGCGGCCGGCACCACCCTCGACGCCAAGGGCAACCCCTACGTCGAACTCGCCACCGACACCGGCGCCCCCACCCAGCTCTGGCAGCTCACCAAGCTCGGCATCGTCTACCTCCACAGCTGAGCTCGGGCAGCCGCCCACAGCTGACCTCAGGCCGTCGCCGCCCCCAACCGGGCGGCGACGGCCGCACCCACCGGGTACGCCGTCTCCACCGGCAGCAGCCCGGCATCCCGCTCCCGCCGCACCCGGTCCGCCAGCGCCGTCACGTCCGTGATCCCCCGGATCCGGTGCTTATGCGGGCATCGTCGGGGGGGGGGGGGGCGACGGCCGGGCGCCACGGGTTTTCCGGGCCGGGCGGGGGCGGGGCGGGGCGTGGGGGCGTGCCGTAGGCTCTCCGGAACGTCGTTGCGCCGGAGCCGCGCGCACCATGAGCGGGGCGGGGAGTACCCAGAGCAGATGAGCACGGCATCGAGCACCGAGTCGTCCAGCACCGAACCGTCCAGCGCCGCGCCGGCGGCCGGGCCGGGGGAGCCGGTCGAGGAGCGGGCGGACCGTACGCCCGGCCGGTTCATGGCGCTGGTGGACCGCTTCGCGCCCGCGCTGGGCGCGTACGCGGTGGTCAAGGCGATCGGCCTGACCGTCTTCCTGATGCTGCTGGAGCACACCGGCGACTACTTGAGGAAGCAGCCCGGCCGGGGCGGCGGCGCCCACGCCTGGGACGTGCTGGGCACCTGGGACGGCGTCTGGTACCAGCGGATCGCCGAGAACGGCTACGACCCGCAGCTGATCGAGCTGCACGGGTTCCCGCTGGCCACCTACTACGAGAACTCCGCCGCCTTCTTCCCGCTCTACCCGTGGCTGATGCGGCTGGTCGGCGCGGTCACCGGCCTCGGTCCGTACGGCTCCGGGATAGCGGTCTCGGTGCTCGCCTCGCTGGTCGCCGCGGCCGGGATCTTCGCGATCGCGGAGCGGCTCGGCGGCTTCCGGGCGGGTGTGATCGCCGCGGTGGTCTGGGGCCTGTTCCCGGGCTCGGGCGTGGAGTGGGCGGTCTACTCGGACTCGCTGTTCGTCGCGCTGTCCGCCTGGGCCTGCTACTGCGTGATGACCCGCCGCTGGATCGCGGCCGGGCTGCTGGCGCTGGTCGCGGGCCTGAACCGGCCGACCGCGGCCGCGCTGATCGCCGCGGTGTCGATCGCCGCGCTGGTCGCCCTGGTGCGCCGCACCGACGGGGTGGCCCGCCCGCTGACCGCGATGCTGATCACCCCGTGGGGCCTGTTCGGCTACGTCGCCTGGGTGGGCTGGCGGATGGGCGACTGGGGCGGCTACTTCAAGCTCCAGCGCGGCGCCTGGAACCGCTACTTCGACTTCGGCGCCTCCACGGTGCGCACGGTGATGGACGTGATCACCGGCCACTGGGACTTCTGGCAGTCCAATCCGGTGCCGGACCTGATCGCGATCGCCCTGCTGATCGCCCTGCCCGGCCTGCTGGTGCTGCTGGCGCGGGCCCGTCCGCCGCTGGTGCTGTGGGTCTTCACCGCGCTGACCGTCCTCACCGCGCTGAGCAGCAACCAGATCTTCGGCAACATCTCCCGCTACCTGCTGCCGGCCTTCCCGCTGTTCATCGGCCTGGCGGTGGCGCTGCGCAGGGTGCGGACCTCCTCGCTGATCGGGCTGTTCGCGATGCCGGCGATCGCGGCGGGCTGGTACGCGGGCTATGCGCTGTTCGAGTTGGGTATCCCGTAACCCCGGTGTTGGTTGGCTACGGGATCATCCGGCAGCAGACGGGCCGTTGCTAATCTCGGACGTATGACGACGACCCCGCCCGTGCGCCAGATCCGCGACATCTCCGGCCTGCTGGACCACGCGAGCCACGTGCTGGCGACCCGGATGGCGGCCGCCTTCACCGAGCTCGGGATCACCCCGCGCGCGTACTGCGTGCTGTTCCACGCGCAGGAGACCGAGCGCACCCAGATCCAGCTGGCCGAGCTCGCGGACCTCGACAAGACCACCATGGTGGTCACCGTCGACGAGCTGGAGAAGGCGGGCCTGGCCGAGCGCCGCCCGTCCGCCACCGACCGCCGGGCCCGGATCATCTCGGTCACCGAGGCGGGCGAGCGCGCCGTCGAGCAGGGCACCGCGATCGCCGACCGGGTCCACCGGGAGGTGCTGGAGGCGCTGCCGCGGCCCGAGCAGGAGGTCTTCGTCGCGGCCCTGGCCCGGCTGGTGGACGGGCACCTGGCGGAGCCGGTCGAGAGCCGACGCACCGTCCGCCGGGCCCGCCGCTCCCGCGGTTGACCCGCCCCGGGAGCCGATCCCGGGTCAGGCCGGGTTGACGAACCGTCAATCGCCATTGACCCGAGCGGCGTTCAGCGACCGGCGGCCGGCGGTGCGCTCAGGGCCAGACCAGGCAGTACAGCTGGTGCCCGGCGTCGTGCAGCCGGTTGGCGAAGTCCTGCCACTCGTGCAGCATGCTGTAGATCACGAAGGCGTCCCGCGGCCCGCGCCGGTCCGGGACGGTGGACCAGATGAAGGCGGCCGCGCCGAGTTCGGTCTCGTCCGCCTTGCGCAGCGGTTCGACCACGTTGTGCGGGAGTTGGACGACGGCGTAGTCGGGGTGCAGCACGACGAGCTCCAGCGGCGGCACCTGGTGCAGCGGGACGCCCTGGATGCCGGTGAGGACCATGGCGCTCATGGTCTCCGGCTTGATCTTGGTGGAGAGGTGGCCGGTGGGGGAGCCGCTGGTCTCCATCAGGTCGCCGAGCCGCCCCAGCGCGCCGAGTTCGCCGGCGTCCAGGCCCAGACCGCCCGGGCCGAGGGCGGTGGGGACTCTGGCGGCGGTGGCGCGGTCCGGTGCGCCGAAGTACTTGTACGTCACCCCCACGCGTCCCTCACCCCGCCTCTCGCCGCCGCGACGACCACGACCCGTACCCGCTCCCGTACCCCCGCGTGCGGTATCGGCGGGCCTGCGGGGGCCACCCGCTGCCTCGTCGAACCCGTCCTGCGCCTCGGACACTCGGACCATCCTCACCGGAATTCGCCGGAATCGACAGACCCCCGCACGACCGGCGTCCCGCCGACCGTGCTCCTTACCGTCATTCGCCGCCGTGCCTACTCGCGGGCCGTACCCACCAGCGGCACACAGCAGTCCTCTCCACACCCCTGCACACAACCGGAGCGCTCGCGCACTCTGTGCACACAGTCTGACTGGTCCGCGTGACGGAACAACCAGCGGCCCCGCCCGTACACCACCGCCACGGGCGACCGTCAGGGACAACCGTACAGACAACGGTGCCCGGATCATCGTTCCAGATGATCGGGCCGGACATGCAGAGCTCAAGGACACGATTTGAGACCATGTCTCCCGTGAGCTACCCCTACGAAGCCCCCCAGTCCCAGTCGCTGTTCGATCGCGCCTCCGTGGTCACGCCCGGCGGCGTCAACTCCCCGGTGCGCGCCTTCCGCGCGGTCGGCGGCACGCCGCGCTTCATGGTGTCCGGCACCGGCCCCTACCTCACCGACGCCGACGGCCGCGAGTACGTCGACCTGGTGTGCTCGTGGGGCCCGATGATCCTCGGCCACGCGAACCCGGCCGTGATCGACGCCGTCCAGCAGGCGGTCTCCCGCGGCACCTCCTTCGGCACGCCCGGTCAGGGCGAGGTCGAGCTGGCCGAGGAGATCGTCTCCCGGGTCGCCCCGGTCGAGCAGGTCCGCCTGGTCTCCTCCGGCACCGAGGCCACCATGTCCGCGATCCGGCTCGCCCGCGGCTTCACCGGCCGGGCGAAGGTGGTCAAGTTCGCCGGCTGCTACCACGGTCACGTGGACGCGCTGCTGGCCGCCGCCGGTTCCGGCGTGGCCACCTTCGGCCTGCCGGACACCCCGGGCGTCACCGGCGCCCAGGCCGGCGACACCATCGTGCTGCCCTACAACGACCTGGCCGCCGTCGAGCAGGCCTTCGCCGCCCACCCGGGCGAGATCGCCTGCGTGATCACCGAGGCCTCGCCCGGCAACATGGGCGTCGTCCCGCCGCTGCCCGGCTTCAACGCCGGCCTGGCCCGGCTCTGCCGGGACAACGGCGCGCTGTTCGTGTCCGACGAGGTGATGACCGGCTTCCGCGTCTCCAAGGCGGGCTGGTACGGCCTGGAGGCGGCGCACGAGGGCTGGGCGCCGGACCTGCTGACCTTCGGCAAGGTCATGGGCGGCGGCTTCCCGGCCGCGGCCTTCGGTGGCCGGGCCGACGTGATGGCCCACCTGGCCCCGGCCGGCCCGGTCTACCAGGCGGGCACCCTGTCCGGGAACCCGGTCGCCACCGCGGCCGGCCTGGCCCAGCTGCGCGGCTGCACCGACGAGGTGTACGCGACGGTGGACAAGGTCTCCGCCGAGATCTCCGGCCTGGTCTCCGAGGCGCTCACCAAGGAGGGCGTGGCGCACCGGCTGCAGACCGCCGGGAACATGTTCTCGGTGTTCTTCACCGAGGCGCCGGTCACCGACTACGACCAGGCGAAGACCCAGGAGGCGTTCCGCTTCACCGCCTTCTTCCACGCGATGCTGGCCGAGGGCGTCTACCTGCCGCCGTCCGCCTTCGAGTCCTGGTTCGTCTCGTCGACCCACGACGCCCGGGCGATCGAGCGGATCGCCGCCGCGCTGCCGGCCGCGGCCCGCGCCGCTGCCGCCGCCACGGCCTGAGCCCCCCTCCCGACCACAGGAGCAGTTGAGAAGTGAGCGCCAAAGAGATCACCGTCGTCCACGTGATGCGCCACGGTGAGGTGCACAACCCGGAGGGTGTGCTGTACGGCCGCCTGCCGGGCTACCACCTGTCCGAGCTGGGCCGTCAGATGGCCGACCGGGTCGCCGAGGACCTCGCCGGGCGGGACATCACCCACGTGGTGGCCTCCCCGCTGGAGCGGGCCCAGGAGACCGCCGAGCCGATCGCCAAGGCGCACGGTCTGGAGGTCGCGGCGGACCCGCGGCTGATCGAGGCGGAGAACGTCTTCGAGGGCAAGACCTTCGGCGTCGGCGACGGCTCGCTGCGCAACCCGGGCTACTGGAAGTACCTGACCAACCCGTTCAAGCCCTCCTGGGGCGAGCCGTACCTCGACCAGGTGGTGCGGATGATGGGTGCGCTCGGCGCCGCCCGGGACGCGGCCCGCGGGCACGAGGCGGTCTGCGTCAGCCACCAGCTGCCGATCTGGATCCTCCGTTCCTTCGTGGAGCGCCGCCGGCTCTGGCACGACCCGCGCAACCGGCAGTGCTCGCTGGCCTCGCTGACCAGCTTCACCTTCGAGGGCGACAGCATCGTCTCGGTCGGGTACCGCGAGCCGGCCCGCGACCTGCTGCCCGCGCACCTGGTCGGCAAGGGCCGCAAGGGCGACAAGCCGGTGGGCAGGAGCTTCGGCGCCTGAGGCCCGTAAGCGGTGCGTAAGTATGACTTCGGGTCACCCGGCGAGCGTCGGGTGACCCGAAGTCTTCGCAGGTCAGAGGGTGTGCGACGCGCAAGGTAGGACCCCGGCGAACCCGCCCGGAACTCCATGCGAAACTTTTCACATGTCTGCCATGACGCGCCCCCGTCCCCGTGTCGCCGCAGCCGCCGCCACAGTCGCCGCCGCTGCGCTCGTCCTCACCGGCTGTTCCTCCTCGGGCTCGTCGAGCAGCAGTGAGGGGCAGGTCGGGTTCGTGACCGTCAAGGGGACCAACCTGTCGAAGGCGGACACCGGCAAGCGCGGGGACGCGCCCGACATCTCCGGGGAGACCCTGGAGGGCAAGCAGGTCAAGCTCTCCGACTACCGGGGCAAGGTCGTGGTGCTGAACGTCTGGGGCTCCTGGTGCGGGCCGTGCCGGGCCGAGGCGAAGAACCTCCAGGCCGTCGCGGACGAGTACAAGGACAAGGGCGTCCAGTTCCTGGGCATCAACACCCGGGACACCGACAAGACCAACGCCGTCCGCTTCGAGCAGGAGCAGGGCGTCTCCTTCCCGAGCATCTTCGACCCGGCCGGCACCCAGCTGCTCAAGTTCCCCAAGGGCAGCCTCAACCCGCAGTCCATCCCGACCACCCTGGTCGTCGACCGCGACGGCAAGCTGGCCGCCCGCGCCGTCGGCGGGACGACCCAGGAGGCGCTGGAGTCGATCGTCCAGCCGGTGGTCGCGGAGCAGCAGCAGTGAGTGGGCCGCTGAACGCCGCCGCACTCCCGCTGGCCGACACCTTCACCACGGTCCAGAGCGGGGCGCTGCTCGCCGCCGCGCCGGTCGCGCTCGCGGCCGGGCTGGTCTCGTTCTTCTCGCCCTGTGTGCTGCCGCTGGTGCCCGGCTACCTGTCGTACGTGACGGGCTTCTCCGCCGCCGACCTCGCGGACGCCCGCGGCGCCAGGCGCGGCCGGATGCTGCTCGGGGCGACCCTGTTCATCCTCGGCTTCACCGTGGTCTTCGTCTCCGGCGGGGCGCTGTTCGGCCAGTTCGGCAACACCCTGCAGGAGCACAAGCGGGTCATCGCGATCGTGCTCGGCTCGCTGACCGTGGTGATGGGCCTGGCCTTCATGGGCCTGGTGCCCGGCCTGAGCATGCGCGAGGTGCGCTCGCACCGCCGCCCGGCCGTCGGCCTGCTCGGCGCGCCGCTGCTGGGCATGGTGTTCGGCGTCGGCTGGACGCCCTGCATCGGCCCGACCCTGGCGGCCGTCCAGACGCTGTCGCTGAACCAGGCGGACGCGGCGCGCGGGGCCCTGCTGATGACCTTCTACTGCCTGGGCCTCGGCGTACCGTTCATCGTGGCCGCGCTGGCCTTCCGCCGGGCGCTGGGCGCCTTCGGGTGGGTCAAGCGGCACTACCCGCTCGTGATGCGGATCGGTGGCGGCATGCTCGTCGCGGTCGGTCTGCTGCTCGTCACCGGGATCTGGGATTCCTGGATGAGCGAACTGCAGTCCTGGACCGCCGACTCCCAGATCGGAATCTGACCGTGAGCAAGACCACGACCGATACCGAGCTGCCTCCGGCGCCGGACGACGACGCCGCCGCCGAACGGCTCAGCACCGCTCCGGTCGAGTCCGAGGGGCCGACCGGCATAGGGGTGCTCGGCTGGGCGCGCTGGATGTGGCGCCAGCTGACCTCGATGCGGGTCGCCCTGATCCTGCTGTTCCTGCTGTCGCTGGCGGCCATCCCGGGCTCGCTGATCCCGCAGAACGGCCAGAACCAGTTCAAGGTGCAGACCTGGAAGGCGCAGCACACCGCGGTCGCGCCGATCTACGAGAAGCTCCAGCTGTTCGACGTCTACAGCTCGGTCTGGTTCTCCGCGATCTACATCCTGCTGTTCGTCTCGCTGGCCGGCTGCATCATCCCGCGCACCTGGCAGTTCGTCGGCGTGCTGCGCTCCCAGCCCCCGGCCGCCCCGCGCAACCTGACCCGGATGCCGGTGTACGCGGTCTGGCGCACCGGGGCGGAGCCGGCGCAGGTGAACGCGGCCGCCCACCGGCTGCTGCGCAAGCGCGGTTTCCGGGCGAACCTGTCCGGCGGCTCGGTGGCCGCCGAGAAGGGCTACCTGCGCGAGGTCGGCAACCTGCTGTTCCACCTGTCGCTGTTCGCGCTGCTCGGCGGCTTCGCCTGGGCCAGCCTGGCCTCCGGCACCGGCGGCAAGCTGATGGTCGAGGGCCAGGGCTACTCCAACACCATCACCCAGCTCGACGACTTCACCGGCACCCGGTTCTACGGCAACCAGGACCTCGACCCCTTCTACCTCAAGCTCGACGACTTCACCTCGAAGTTCCAGAACACCGGTGACCAGATGGGCGCCGCCCGTCAGTTCACCGCGAACGTGGAGTACTACGAGGGCAGCGACGAGTCGAAGGTGAAGAAGGGCACGATCGAGGTCAACCACCCGCTGGAGATCGGCGGCAGCAAGGTCTACCTGATCGGCCACGGCTACGCCCCGGTGATCACCGTGAAGAACGGCAAGGGCGACGTGGTCTACCACGACGTCGTGCCCTTCCTGCCGCAGGACGCCAACCTGACCTCGACCGGCGTGGTCAAGGTCTCCGACTACGGCGTCGGCCCGGACGGCAACAAGACCCAGCTGGGCTTCTCCGGCTTCTTCCTGCCGACCGCGCCGCTGAGCTTCGCGGGCACCGGCCCGATCTCGCTGTTCCCCGGCGACGCCGCCCCCGAGCTGGTGCTGAACGCCTTCTCCGGCGACCTCGGCACCGACTCCGGCCTGCCGCAGAACATCTACCAGCTGAACACCTCCAAGCTCACCCAGATGAAGCAGGACGACCAGCCGGCGAAGGCCCTGCTCAAGCCCGGCCAGGGCTGGACCCTGCCGGACGGCTACGGCACCGTCACCTTCGAGGGCTACAAGCAGTGGGCGAGCTTCAACGTCTCGCACCGCCCCGGCAACGAGATCGCGCTGACCGGTGCGGTGCTGGCGATCCTCGGCCTGATCGGCTCGCTGTTCATCCAGCGCCGCCGGATCTGGGTGCGGGCGGTGGCCCTGCCGGGCGGCGGCACCCAGGTGGAGCTGGCCGGCCTGGCCCGCAGCGAGTCGGCGAAGATCGCCGAGGAGCTGGCCGAACTCGCGGTGGACCTCCAGGACGACGCCCCGGCGTCGGAGGAGGACCAGGAGGCCGACGTGGCGTCGGAAGATCCCGCAGCACCCGAACACCCTGCAGCACCGGAAGACCCCGCAGCAGAAGACCCCACAGCCCCTGCCGACCAGAACTCCAAGGAGTAGACGGTGCACCTCGCCTCGGGAGTCGACCCACAACTGGCCGACCTCTCCAACAAGCTGATCTATTCGGCGATGGCGGTCTACACGATCGCCATGTTCGCCCACATGTTCGAGTGGACGTTCGGTAGCAAGGGCGCGGTCGCCGTCCGCTCCAAGGAGCAGTCCGGCAACCTGGCCGAGACCGTCGCCGCGACTGAGCCCAAGGCCGCCAAGAAGGTCACCGTCACGGTGGCCGGGGCGAAGGGCGGCACCACCACGCTGACCCGCACCGTCCTGGCGGGCGAGGGCGCGACGGTGATCACCGGCGGTCGCGGTGACGACGAGGAGGACGGCCCGGGCGCGGCCGGCACCAGCGAGAAGGCCGACCTGGCCGGCCGGATCGCGGTCTCGCTGACCGTCCTGGCGCTGCTGCTGCACGGCGGCGGCATCGTCGCCCGCGGGCTGTCGGTGTCCCGCTGGCCGTGGGGCAACATGTACGAGTTCTCCTGCGCCTTCGCCTTCGCGATGACGGCCGCCTACCTGGGGCTGCTGGCCGCGCGGAAGAACGTGCGCTGGCTCGGCCTGCCGGTCGCCGTCGCGGTGCTGCTGACCCTCGGCATCGCCACCCAGGTGCTCTACACCGACTCCGAGCAGCTCGTCCCGGCGCTGCACTCGTACTGGCTGGCGATCCACGTCTCCACCGCGATCCTGTGTGGCGGCGCCTTCTACGCGGCGTTCATCGCCACGCTGCTGTACCTGGGCAAGGACTCCTTCGACCAGCGGATGGCAGCCGGCCTGACCACCGGCCCCCTGGGCACCTCGCCCTCGATCTGGCGCCGGCTGCCCGCCGCGTCCACCTTCGACAAGCTGTCGTACCGGATCAACGCCCTGGTCTTCCCGCTGTGGACGTTCACCATCATCGCGGGCGCGATCTGGGCCGAGGCCGCCTGGGGCAAGTACTGGGAGTGGGACCCGAAGGAGACCTGGTCGTTCATCACCTGGGTCGCCTACGCCTGCTACCTGCACGCCCGCGCGACGGCCGGCTGGAAGGGCCGCAAGGCCGCGTACCTGGCGCTGGCCGCCTTCGCCTGCTGGCTCTTCAACTACTACGGCGTCAACATCTTCGTCACCGGCAAGCACTCGTACGCGGGGATCTGACCGGAGGCACGCACCCACCGGCCCGGCTTTCCGCACGAGATCGCCGGGCCGAGGTGCAACAGGGGTAGGACGTGCCGGCCGTCCGTGCCGGTACGGGGAGGAACGAGGAGGAGATCGCGCAATGGAGTGCGACGAGGTCATGCTGACCGTCCGAATCACCGCCGCCGAGCGCATGTTGCTCCGACGGCTCGCCCAGGGACACCGGAGCGACGTGTCCGAAGTGGTGGCCGACGCTCTGCTGGACATCATCCCCACGCTCAGCGCACCGGGGGACGCCTACCGGCTGCTGGGCGCCCTCGCGACGCCGGCGCCGTGCGCGCTGACGGTCTGGCTGCCGACCGCACTGGCCGACCTGCTGGTGCCCGGCGCGGCCCGGATCGCCCAGATCACCGAGGTCCGGATCGAGTCGGCCAGCGCGGCGCTGGGCGCGGCGCTGCGGCTCTGGCTGGCCCAGGACCCGGTCCGGCTGGCGGCCAACCTCAGCGTGATGCACGCCGGGCGGCGGCCGTCCGCGCTGGTGGCCGCCTGAGCCCCGGCCCGACCGGACCCCGGCCCGTCGGACCTCAACTCGCCAGCGGCAGCAGGCCGGTCGCGGTGGGGCGGCCCTCGAAGGCGTCCCGCCGGACCGGCACCCGCGGACCGTCGACCGGCTCGGTGAGCAGCCGGCACTCGGCCGCCGTCCGCCCGTCCTGGAGCAGTCGCACCAGGACGGGGGCGCGGCGGCCGTCCGCTGCCCGCTCGCGTACGGCCCGTACGAAGCACGGCCGGTCCAGCTCGATGTAGTGGTCGAAGGCGGTGACCAGCTCGACCGGCACCACCGGCTCGGGGTGGTGCAGCCGCTGGGCGGCCTGTCGGGCGGCCTCCAGCACCAGCATCCCGGGCACGTGGTCGAGCCCGTGGTCGAACAGCACCGGGTGCCCGGCGTCGGCGCGCAGCAGCCAGGTGTCCGGCCGCAGGGTCGGGCTGAGCACCACGTCCGCGGCCTGCGCCCGGCCGACCAGCTCGGGCGCGGCGGGCTCCGGCGGGCGCGGCGGGGTGACGGCGCCGAGGCCGGGGCCGCGCAGCCGCCGGTACGAGGCGGGGGTGACCACCCGCAGCTGGCCGGCGCCCTGGCCGATCCGCAGGCCGTCCCGGGTGACCTCGGCGTGCACCCGCAGCGAGGCCAGTCGGCCGTGCCGCATCCGGACGTCCTGGCAGCCGACGGTGAGCATCAGCGAGGCCGGGTCGGCGGTCACCGCGAGGCCGGGCAGGCCGGCCTCGCCGAGCGCGTAGCCGAGCTCCTCCATGACGAAGTGGTGGTCGCGCGGCACCCCGAAGCCCGCGTGGCCGATCAGCAGGCCGGCCTGCCGGACGGTCTCGGCCATCAGCACCGGGTCGTGGTAGCGGTCCCCGGGCAGCCGGTAGAAGCCGTGCAGCCGGGGCCACTGGGCGCCGAGCAGGAAGTCGTACGGGCCGGTGGCCTGCCAGCCGGTGAGGAAGACCTCGGAGACCGAGGCGCGGTGCACCAGGTGCCGGGAGACGGTCCGGTCGTGGAAGTCGTAGCCGGTGCCGGAGTGGCCGGTGCCGGAGTGGGTGCCGTAGCCGGTGCCGGGGTGGGCGTACGGGCCGTGGGTGTCCGGCTCTACGATCAATGGCATGACTGGCCCCAGCTCCAGGGTGTCGGTCGAGCGTCCGCCACGGACGCCCCACAGCAAAACATACATACCACCCGGTTTGTCTTCTGCGGCCGGGGGTGGCCCGTCGCTGGACCCGGACTGGCCACGCTACCTGGCCTCTGGTCTGCGGGAATGCCTGATATGGGGACGGCAGACCTTGGGCGGGGGCCGGTCCCCGCTGGACGGCGGGGTCGACACAGGCGCTAGATTAGATACCAACCATGCGGTTTCGGCCAACGCCCTCCGCATGCGAGGCGTCGCCTCCGACCGAGGGCGCGCCGACAGCGGCCGGGTGGGGCGGGGAACGCGTCCGGCGGAGTCCGGGGGGATCAGTGGTCAAGCAGGAACGCGCGGGGCGGACCAGGCGGGCCGTGCTGCTCGCCGCCGCCGACACCTTCGCGGGGGCCGGGTTCGAGGCCGCCAGCCTGGTCGACATCAGTCGCCGGGCCGGGGTGAGCAAGGGCGCCCTCTACTTCCACTTCGTCTCCAAGCAGGCCCTGGCCGACGGCGTGCGGGCCGCCGCCGGGCGGGAGATCGGCGCGGCCGCGCTGCGCGCCCTGCGCACCGAGGACCGGGCCGTCCAGGGGCTGATCGACTTCTCGCACGAACTGGCCCGGCTGCTGCGCGAGGACGTGGTGGTGCGGGCCGGCGTCCGGCTCGGCCGCCAGGGCCTGCGGCCGGCCGACGGCTGCGCCGGACCGGGCGCCGCCTGGCGCAGCCTCGCCGCCGTCGTCCAGCGGCTGCTGGAGCGTGCCGAACGGGCCGGGGAGCTGCGCCCCGGGGCGGACCGGCGGGCCTGCGCCGAACTGCTCACCGCGGTGGCGGCCGGCCAGGTCCTGCTGGCCGCCGAGGAGCCCGGCCGTCCGGCGCCGGAGGCCGTCCGGCGGCTCTGGGCGGCTGCCCTGCCGGCCCTGGTGGGGCCGGACGACTGCGCGGGCTACCGGGTCTGACCGGATCCGACCGGGGCGCCGGGCCCCGGCGGTGCTCAGCGGTGCTCGGCGACGTTCAGCGGTACTCAGCCGCGCTCGGCCACGCTCAGCCGGGCCAGGGCGTGCGGCTGGACGAGCCCCGGGAGCAGCAGCGTCCACAGGTCGGCCATCCGCTTGATCAGGTCCTGCCGGTCGGCCAGCACCTGGGAGCTCAGCTGGATCCCGGTCACCGCGCCGGTGATCACCCCGGAGGCCGCCACCAGGTCGACCCCCGGGTGGAGGTCACCGGCGTCCCGGGCGCGCTCCAGCAGCGCGCCCACCAGGTCCATCCAGCCCTGGTAGGCGGCGATCTGCGGCTGGGTGAAGCTGCCGTGCTCGATCGTCAGCCGGATGCTGCCGCGCACCAGCGGGTCCTCCTGGAGCGCGCGGGCGAACGCGTACCCGAGGTCGATCAGGGTCTGCACCGGGCTGTCCGAGGAGGGCTCCCAGGTGGCGATCCAGGCGCCCTGGCCCTCGATCACGGCGAGTGCCAGCTCCTCCTTGGAGTGGAAGTGGAAGTACAGCGCGCCCTTGGTGACACCGGCCCGGTCCAGGATCTCGGCCATCGTGGCGGCGGCGTAGCCCCGCTCGTCGAACACCTCGGCCGCCGCGAGGAGCACCGCCTGGCGGGTTGCCAGCGCGCGGGCCTGCCTGGCCATCGCAGCCTCCCTGGAAAGTTCTGTACCTCGGCAGCGGCCGATCCTATGGGGGCCGACGGGGCGACGGGCGTGAACCGTCCGCTAGGTATCCTACCGAGCCGCTGCGCGCCCGGTCGGACGGGCACGAACGGCACCGGGGCGCCCGGGTGCCGGTGCCGCGGCGGCCGGTGGAGCACCGGCCGGACAGCCCGACGGCCGGTCACCCGATGGGGGTGACCGGCCGTCGAGGTCGGACGCTCGGGGCCCGGGAGACGTCAGGCGGCCTGCTGCCAGCTGACCGGCGAGTAGTAGGCCGGGCGGCGCTCCAGGCGCTGCCAGCTGGCGATCGGCTCGACCTGCGCGGCGGCCGAGGCCTGCTGCGCGACGGCGGCCCGGGCCATCAGGACGGCGGTCAGGGCGGCGAGCTCCTCGTCGGAGAGGCTGCCGCGGACGACGCGGACGAGGGGTTCGGCGGAAGCGGTCATGTCCTTGGTTTCTCCCCCGGTTGCTGTGGTGTGTGGTGGTGCTCGGTACGGCCTGCTGCTGCGAACCGTGCCGCTGCTACATCGGCGGGTTGCCGTGCTTGCGGCTGGGCAGGTCGGCGTGCTTGGTACGGAGCATCGCCAGGGCGGAGGCGATCACCTGGCGGGTCTCCGCCGGGTCGATGACGTCGTCCACGAGGCCGCGCTCGGCCGCGTAGTACGGGTGCATCAGCTCGCTCTTGTATTCCTTGATCTTCTCGGCGCGCATGGCGTCCGGGTCGTCGGCGCCGTTGATCTCGCGGCGGAAGATGACGTTGGCCGCGCCCTCGGCACCCATCACCGCGATCTCGTTGGTCGGCCAGGCGTAGGACAGGTCCGCACCGATGGAGCGGGAGTCCATGACGATGTAGGCGCCGCCGTAGGCCTTGCGCAGGATCAGCGAGATGCGCGGCACGGTGGCGTTGCAGTAGGCGTACAGCAGCTTGGCGCCGTGCCGGATGATGCCGCCGTGCTCCTGGTCGACGCCGGGCAGGAAGCCGGGCACGTCCAGCAGGGTGACCAGCGGGATGTTGAAGGCGTCGCACATCTGGACGAAGCGCGCGGCCTTCTCGCTGGCGTTGATGTCGAGCACGCCGGCCAGCGACTGCGGCTGGTTGGCGATGATGCCGGTGACGTGGCCGTCGACCCGGGCCAGCACGCAGAGCACGTTGGTGGCCCAGCGCTCGTGGACCTCCAGGAACTCGCCGTGGTCGACGATCTCCTCGATCACCTTGCGCATGTCGTACGGGCGGTTGCCGTCGACGGGCACCAGGTCCAGCAGGCTGTCGTTGCGGCGCTCGACCGGGTCCTCGCTGACCACCGACGGCGGCATCTCGCGGTTGTTCTGCGGCAGCAGCGACAGGAGGTAGCGGACCTCCTCGATGCAGGACTGCTCGTCGTCGTAGACGAAGTGCGAGACGCCCGAGACGCCGGCGTGCACGTCGGCGCCGCCCAGGCCGTTCTGGGTGATCTTCTCGCCGGTCACGGCCTGGACCACGTCCGGGCCGGTGATGAACATCTGCGAGGTCTCGCGGACCATGAAGACGAAGTCGGTCAGCGCGGGGGAGTACGCGGCGCCGCCGGCGCACGGGCCGAGCATCACCGAGATCTGCGGGATGACGCCGGAGGCCTTGGTGTTGCGCTGGAAGATGCCGCCGTAGCCGGCCAGGGCGGTGACGCCCTCCTGGATGCGGGCGCCGGCGCCGTCGTTCAGCGAGACCAGCGGGGCACCGGCCGCGATGGCCATGTCCATGATCTTGTGGATCTTCTGCGCGTGGGCCTCGCCCAGGGCGCCGCCGAAGATCCGGAAGTCGTGCGCGTAGGTGAACACGGTGCGCCCGTGCACGGTGCCCCAGCCGACGACCACGCCGTCGGTGTGCGGCTTCTTGGCCTCCAGGCCGAAGCCCTGGGCGCGGTGCCGGCGCAGCGGCTCGACCTCGCGGAAGGAGCCCTCGTCCAGCAGCAGGTCGATGCGCTCGCGCGCGGTCAGCTTGCCCTTCGCGTGCTGGGCCTCGGTGGCCTTGTCGCTCGGGCCGCGGCGCACCTGCTCGCGGAGCTCGTGGAGCTCGGCGACCCGCCCCCTGGCGTCGGCCGGGACCTCGGGGACCTCGCCGCCGACCGGCGCCTCATGCACAACCGTCATCTCGAACCACTCCAAGGGTGAGGGAACTGTCCGACAGCCAGCGTCTGCTGTACCCCCAGCTGCGAATCAACTTCTTCACTTATGACTGTACGAGGGGCCGTGCGCTGGTTTCGGCGTCGATTCTGTACAAGGTCGAGTTCGTTTAGCTGTCAGGCCTGTACAGAAGCGGTCGACCCGAGGGCTGTGCGCTCAGTGGCCGTTCGAATACCGGGGGTTGTCGGGCAGATGATGGTCCGATGATCTGAGCATGAAGGAAAACGCAGGTCAGGACCGTCCTCCAGCAGTGTGGGGCGGTCGTTTGGAGTACCGCTCGAGGACGGCTGGAGCGTGACGCCGGGAGCGGGGCGATCAAGGCCGGAGGCCTCCCGGTCGTAGGGAAGCGCCAAAAAGGCCGCAGCCCACCCGCAGGTGCTCGGGTGGGCTGTCCGGGGGAGTGGCGGAACCGCTCCGATCAGCTCTTTCGCCCGTCCTCGGGCTCCTCCCCGCCGCGCAGTTCCTGCTCCCGGCGGCGCAGATCGGCCTCCCAGCGGCGGAGCATCTCCTCGTGGTCCTTGTCGTCCTCCTGCAAGGACCCGCTCCTCGGGGCCTCGTTCCGCGCGGACTCGTCCTTCTTCGCGGCCTCGTTCCCGAGGGAGGCCAGGAACTCCGGATCGTCGTCCGGGGCCACCGGCCGGCCGCGGCGCGGGGCGGCGGAACCGCTCCGGCCGTCGGCGTCCGTCCGCCCGTCCGGCGCGCCCGTGCGCAGGAAGCCGCGCTGCTTCCCGGCCACCAGCCAGGCGATCGGGCCGAGCGGCGGGAAGAGCAGCACGATGATCAGCCAGATCGGCTTCGGCAGGTGCTTGACCTCTCCCTCGGGCGTGACCAGGCAGTCGATGAACGCCCACACCCACAGCGCGAGCGGAAGGACGATGGTCAGAAGAATCCTCAGCACGGCTGCGATCTCCCCCGCGAGGGCGGTAGCGACGGGCACCTCCCGGGGCCCTTGACGCAAGCCAGGCTATCGGGTGGCGGATACTGACTGGCATGGCATACGACGATCTCCGCTCGTTTCTCCGGGCTCTCGACCGCGAGGGCGACCTCAAGCGCATCAAGGCGGAGGTGGACCCCCACCTGGAGATCGGCGAGATCGTCGATCGCGTGCAGAAGGCCAAGGGCCCGGCGCTGTTGTTCGAGAACGTCAAGGGCTCGTCGATGCCGCTCGCGATGAACGTCTTCGGCACCGAGCGGCGCCTCGCCAAGTCGCTCGGCCTCAAGGGCCCGGAGGACATCGCCGAGAAGATCGCCGGCCTGCTCAAGCCCGAACTGCCGCAGGGCTTCACCGGGTTCCGGGACGCCTTCGGCAAGCTCGCCTCGATGGCGCACGTCCCGCCGCGGCACGTGAAGGCCGGCGACGCCCCGGTCCAGGAGGTCGTGCTCACCGGCGACGACGTCAACCTGGACGAGCTGCCCGCGCTGTTCACCTGGCCGCTGGACGGCGGCTCCTTCTTCAACCTGGGCCTGACCCACACCAAGGACCCGGACACCGGCGTCCGCAACCTCGGCCTCTACCGGCTCCAGCGGCACGACCGCCGCACCATCGGGATGCACTGGCAGATCCACAAGGACAGCCGCAACCACTACGCCGTCGCGGCCAAGCGCGGCGAGCGCCTCCCGGTCGCGATCGCCTTCGGCTGCCCGCCGGCCGTCACCTACGCGGCCACCGCGCCGCTGCCCGGCGACATCGACGAGTACCTGTTCGCCGGCTTCGTCGCGGGCGAGCGGGTCCGGATGGTCGACTGCAAGACCGTCCCGCTGCAGGTCCCGGCCGACGCCGAGGTGGTCCTGGAGGGCTGGCTGGAGCCCGGCGAGATGCTCCCCGAGGGCCCGTTCGGCGACCACACCGGCTTCTACACCCCGCAGGAGCCGTTCCCGGCGCTGACGATCGACTGCGTGACCATGCGCCGCCGGCCGATCCTGCAGTCGATCGTGGTCGGCCGCCCGCCGACCGAGGACGGCCCGCTGGGCAAGTTCACCGAGCGGTTCTTCCTGCCGCTGCTCAAGATCATCATCCCGGACATCGTCGACTACGACCTGCCCGAGGCCGGCGGCTTCCACAACTGCGTGATCGTCTCGATCGACAAGAAGTACCCCAAGCACGCCCAGAAGACGATGCACGCGATCTGGGGCGCCCACATGATGTCGCTCACCAAGCTGATCATCGTGGTGGACTCCGACTGCGACGTCCACGACTACCAGGAAGTCGCCTGGCGGGCCTTCGGGAACGTCGACTACAGCCGCGACCTCACCGTCGTCGAGGGCCCGGTCGACCACCTCGACCACGCCTCCTACCAGCAGTTTTGGGGCGGCAAGGCGGGCATCGACGCGACCCGCAAGCTCCCCGAGGAGGGCTACACCCGGGACGGCGGCTGGCCGGAGATGGTCTCCTCGGACCCGGAGACCGCCGCGCTGGTCTCGCGCCGCTGGAAGGAGTACGGGCTGTGAGCACCGGAGTCGGTACGCTCGGTAGCGGAGGCCAGGGCGAATCTCCCCGCACTCGCGGGGGTGTGTCGGCCTTCCTGCGCCTGGTGATGATCGAGCACTCGGTCTTCGCCCTGCCCTTCGCCTACATCGCCGCGCTGACCGCCATGTTCCTGGCGGACAAGCGGGTGCACTGGGGCGAACTGTTCGTCGTCACCGTCTGCATGGTCGGCCTGCGCACCTTCGCGATGGCCGCCAACCGGATCATCGACCGCGAGATCGACGCCCGGAACCCGCGCACCGCCGGGCGCGAACTCGTCACCGGCGCCGTCTCGTTGAGGACCGCGTACGTCGGCTCGGCGGTCGCCCTGGTGGTGTTCCTCGGCGCGGCGGCCCTGCTCAACCCGCTCTGCCTGGCCCTCGCCCCGGTGGCCGTGGTGCCGATGGTCGTCTATCCGTACGGCAAGCGGTTCACCAACTTCCCGCAGGCGATCCTCGGCCTGGCCCAGGCGATGGGCCCGGTCGGCGCCTGGCTCGCGGTGACCGGCAGCTGGTCCTGGGAGGCCGTGGTCCTCGGGGTCGCGGTCGGCATCTGGATCGGCGGCTTCGACCTGATCTACGCCTGCCAGGACGTCGAGTCCGACCGGGAGCACGGCGTCGGCTCGCCGCCGGCCCGCTTCGGCGTCCCGGCCGCCATCCGCGGCGCCCGGGTCTGCCACGTCCTGACCACCCTGCTGCTGGGCTGGTTCGCGGTGCTCACCGACGCCGGCCCGGCGCTCTGGATCGGCCTGGCCGTCGTCGCGGGCGCCTTCGTCTACGAGCACACCATCGTGAAGCCGAACGACCTGTCGAGGCTCAACCGGGCCTTCTTCCAGACGAACAGCTTCGTCGGCATCTCGCTGTTCTTCTTCGCCCTGGTCGACCTGGTCATCCGCGGCCTCGGCATCTGACCCCTGCGGCCGGGGCCCTCCCGAACGGGTCGGCCCCGCCGCTCGGCTCAGTTGTGCAGGAAGGCCTCCATCGCGGTCGCCAGCGCCACCGGCGCCTCGTACATCGGGTAGTGCCCGCTGCCGCCGAGCTCCTCCAACTCCGCGTTGGGGTAGTGCTCCAGCCAGGTGCCCCGCATCACGTCGGCGGTCAGCGCGAGGTCGTGCTCGCCGACGATGACCTTGACCGGGACGGGGTTCCCGCTGATCCGGTGTTCCAGGTCGGCCGTGGTCCAGTCCTGGACGTAGCCGTCGAAGGCCTCGACGGTCGACAGCCGCAGCGACTGGTCGACCATCCGGTCCAGCCAGACCCGGCCCGCCCGCTGCCCGGTGACCAGGTCGAGGATCGCGTACCGCTTCTCGCGGTCCTCGGCGGCGCCGTAGAACAGCGCCTCACCCGCCGCGTCCAGCGGGTACGCCCCGGCCGGCACCGGCGACAGGCCGACCAGCTTGCGCACCCGCAGCGGGGCCTCGGCCAGGACCTGCTGGGCCGCCTTGCCGCCCATCGAGTGGCCGACCAGCGAGAAGCGGTCCCAGCCGAGCTGGTCGGCGAGGGCGAGCGCGTCGGCGGCGATCTCGGCCAGGGTGTAGGCGCCGGTCACGTCCTTGCGCTCGCCGTAGCCGCGGTAGTCGAGGAAGGCGTAGCTGAACGCCCTGCCGTCGAGGTAGTCGAGGAAGGGGCCCCAGCCCGCGCTGGTGCCGAACCAGTCGTGCAGGACGAGGACGGGGTGGGCGCCCGTGCCGGTCAGGCGGTGAGGGATCGTCATGCTGAGGGTCGTTCCCCGGAAAGCGCCCGCCCGAACGGCCGGTCAGGGGCGGGCCGTTCGGGGCGGGCGTGGACGGGCCGGTGGTCGGGCGCCCGGCCGGGCGGACGGTCGGGCGGATGGCCGGGGGACGGTCAGGCGGACGGCCGGCGGGCGAAGGCCGGGGCGTGTTCGGGGCGCGGCCCGATGGCGATCAGCCGGGACAGGCCGGTCCGGAGGGCGGGCACCCGGCGGGTGAGCGCGGCGAAGGCGGTCGGCGGCCCGGCGCGCCGGCCGGTGAGCACCGGGACGAACATGACGGCGTGCAGGACCCGCTGGAGCCGCTGCATGACCACGGTCGGCCACCAGCGGCGCCGCTGGACCCGGGCCAGCGCGGCCACGGTCGGCCGGCCGCGGCGCAGCGGTTCGGCGAGCAGGGTGGCGGCCGCGACGGCGTCCTGGATGGCGAGGTTGATGCCGACGCCGCCGGCCGGGGACATCGCGTGGGCGGCGTCGCCGATCAGCAGCAGCCCGTCGACGTACCAGCGGTCCAGCCGGTTGAGCTTGACGTCGAGCAGGTGGACCTGGTCCATCCCGGCCAACTGGTCGACCCGGTCGGCGAACTGCGGCATGAGCCGGGCGATCCGGGCGCGGAAGCGGTCGATGCCCTCGGCGCGCAGCGCGGGGTCGGAGCCCTTGGACTTGAAGTAGGCGATCTGGAAGTAGTCGTCGCGGGTGAAGCTGAGGACCATCTCGCGCTCGCCGAAGCCGGGGGTGAGGCTGGGCGGCGCGGCCTGCTCGTGGGTGTGCCGGGGGAGCCGGAACCACCAGACGTCGAAGGGCACCGGGTACTCCTCGGGCACCAGGCCGGACTCCCGGCGCAGGGTGGAGTGCCGGCCGTCGGCGGCGACGGTGAGGTCGGCGCGGAGCTCGCCCTCCTCGCCGTCCCGGGTGCGGTAGCGGACGCCGACCACCCGGCCGTGCTCCCGGAGCAGTCCGGTCGCCTCGGTGTTCATCCGCACGGTGAAGGTGGGTTCCCGCTTCGCCTCTTCGACCAGGAAGGTGAGCAGGTCCCACTGGGGCATCATGGCGATGTAGTTGTAGGGCGCGGGCAGTCGGTCGAAGGCGCTCAGCGCGACCTCCCCGACGCCGGGCACCGGTACCACCAGGTTGCCGAGCCGGCTCTGCGGCAGGGCGGCGAACTTCCGGCCGAGGCCCAGTTCGTCCATCAGGCGCACGGTGGACGCGTGGACGGTGTCGCCGCGGAAGTCCCGCAGGAAGTCGGCGTGCTTCTCCAGCACGGTCACCTCCACGCCCGCTCGGGCCAGCATCAGGCCCAGCACCATTCCGGCCGGTCCGCCCCCGGAGATGACGACGCTCATGGCTCTCTCCCCTTCGATCCCTTGCCGTTCCTGGGTGGAACTTGCCTATAGAGAGTCTCTGGAACCGTCTCATGTGTCAAGTAGTACGATGTCTCACATGAACGATCTGGTGGCGGCCGCCCTGGCGGCCGCGAAGGCACGGGGGCAGGACGTCGCGGACGTCCCGCTGACGGCGATCGCCTCGGCGGCCGGGATCTCGCGCAGCACCCTGCTGCGCCGGCTCGGCGGCTCCCGGGCCCCGCTGGACGAGGCCGTCCGGCAGGCCGGCGTCGACCCGGGCGGGCGGCCACCGGTACGGGAGCGGGCGATCGAGGCGGCGGGCCGGCTGGTCGCCGAACGCGGCCTCGCCGGAGTGACCCTGGACGCCGTGGCCGACCGGGCCGGCTGCTCACTGCCCAGCCTGCACACCGTCTTCGAGGGACGGGACGGCCTGTTCGCCGCCGTCTTCCTCCAGTACGGTCCGCTGCCGGACCTGGAGACGCTGGCCGCGAACCCGCCGGAGAGCCTGGAGGACACCGTCCGGGCGATCCACCGCACCTTCGCCGCGGCCTACGAGGGCGAACCGCGGGTCGTCCCGGCGGTCTTCGCCGACCTGTTCGGCCGCCCGGACGGCCCCGCCGCCCGGATGATGGCGGCCCACCTGCCGCGCCTGTTCGACGGCCTCTCCCGCCTGCTGCTGCCGTACGTCGAGGCGGGGCGGCTGCGCCCGCTGCCGCTCCCGGTGCTGGTCCAGCTGCTGCTCGGCCCGCTGATCAACCACGTCCTGATGAGACCGGTGCTGGAGCCCGCGTTCGGCGCCGGACTGCCGTCGCTGGACGACGTGCTGGACCTGTTCGTCGAGGCCTACCTGCGGGCGGTCACCCTGCCCGGGCCGGACCACCGGACCCCCTGAACCGACCCCGAGGAGAACCGTGATCGGCACCCTGCAGTGCCTGGTGCTCGACTGCCCGGCCCCGGGCCCGCTCGCCCGCTTCTACGCCGGCCTGCTCGGCGGCGAGGTCGACCGCCCGGACCGCCGCTGGTCGCTCGGCGAGGGCTGGTCCACCCTGCACCTGGACGACGGCAGGGTGCTCTGCTTCCAGGCCGTCGCCGACCACCGCCCGCCCCGCTGGGGCAGCGCCGAACACCCGCAGCAGGCCCACCTGGACATCGACGTGCCGGACCTCGACGCCGCCGAGTCCGCGGTGCTCGCCCTGGGCGCGGTGCGATGGCACGACGCCGGCGGCTGGCGGGTCTACGCCGACCCGGCCGGTCACCCGTTCTGCCTGGTCCGCGGCTGAGGGCGGTCGGAACGGCCGAGCCCCGGCCCCCGGACGGTGCCGGGAGCCGGGGCTCGGGTGCTTCTCGGGGCGGGGATCAGGCGCTGCGGCGGCGACGCGCGAAGAAGACCGCGCCGATGCCGCTGGCGAGCAGGCCGGCGGCGGCCGCGGCGGCCGCCGGCATGCCGTCCGAGCCGGTGTGGGCGAGCGAGCCGCCGGCCAGCTGGGTGTCGGCGGTGGTGCCGCCGGTGCTGTCGGTGCTGTCGGCCGTGGTGTCGGTGCCGGTGCCGGTGAGACCGGCCTTGACGGCGGTGCCGTTGCCCTTGTCGGTGCCCTTGCCCGTGTACTCGGCCGGGGTGGTGGTCAGGTCGAGGGAGAAGCCCGGGGCGCTGGCCCACGCGTCCGCGTACTGGCTGCCGGCCGGCTGCTCGCCGAGGATGACCGCCGGGCTGACGTAGACCCGGCCGATCGGGGCGTCGGCGGTGAAGGCCAGGCGCACGTGCTTGGTGGAGGACGACTTGGCCGCGAGGTTCTTGTCCGCGGTGAGGTGGTACACCAGCGGACCGCCGGACTGGGTGCTCGGCGTGCCGGTGATGTCCGCCCAGCTGCCGTCGGCCTGCTGCACCTGGAGCTTGCTGTACCGGTCGGCGACCACGACGGGGGAGAGGTTGTCGTAGTCCGAGGCGCTCTGGTTGTCCACGGTGAAGTCGAACTCGACCGGCGCGCCGCCGATCGTGGCGGTGCTCGGCGCGTTCTTGACCGTCAGGCCGAGGCTCTTCATCTCGACGTCGTCGGTGCTCTCCGACACGACCGCGTTCGCGCCGTCCACGATCGCGGAGTGGAGCGTGACGGTCCCGTGCGCGTTGGGCCAGTCGTTGTTGACCGGGGCGGAGAGGCGCAGCTGGACGGTCCTGGTGGTACCGGCGGCGACCGCCACGCCCGGGATCTCACCGCTGAAATCGAAGGTCTTCTCGCCCTGGCTGAAGTTCAGCGTGACGGGCTTCCAAGTGCCGTCGGTGTCGCGGTAGTCGACGGCGAAGCGGCCGGCGCTGCGCGCGGCCGGGTTGCTGACGTTCAGTTTCAGCGTGTACACGGCGTCGGCACCGCCCGGGTTGGTGACGCTCTCGGTGAACTCGACCGGCTTGCCGGAGTTCCCGATGGACGACGGCGGCTGCACCGACAGGGTCGGGCCGGAGGTGAGGTTGATCGCGACGAACTGCGGACCGCAGACGACGGGCGCGAACGCCCCGCCCTCGCCGAGCATGGCCCACGGGTGGATGTAGGTGGTGCCGATCGGGGCGTCGGCGGCGAAGGAGAGGCGGACGTGCCGGGTGAAGGAGGCGCCGGGGGCGAGGGTCCTGTCCGCGGTGAGGTGGTAGAGGACGCGGCCGAACTGGTCGGGGGCCGCGGTGACGGTCTCCCAGCTGCCGTCGGCGTTCCGCACCTGGAGCTTGCTGCGCTTGTCGGCCTCGATGACCTTGGCGACGTCGGTGTAGCGCGCGGCGCTGGGGTTGGTCACCGTGACGTCGAACTCGACCGGGGCACCGCCGGCGACGGCGGTGGTCGGCGCGTTCCTGACCTGCACCGTGAGGGCCTTGGCCGTCACGGTCCTGGTGCTCTCGGCGAGAGCGGTGTGGCCGGAGGCGTCGAGGACGGTGGAGTCGAGCTTGATGGCCAGGTCGTGGCTGCCCCAGTTGTTGCTGACCGGGAGGCCGAGACGCAGCTGGACCGTCTTGGTGGCGCCACCGGCGACGGTCAGAGCGGTCGGGATCCCGCCGGTGAAGTGGCCGCCGGAGTTGGTGAAGGCCAGGTCGACCGGCTTCCAGGCGCCGTCCGCGTCGCGGTAGTCGACGGTGAGCTGGTTCCGGGAGCCGGCCGCCGGGTTGCTCGCGTCGAACCACAGCTTGTACGAGGCGTCGGTGGTGCCGGGGTTGGTGACGGTCTCGGTGAACTCGACCGGCTCCCCGCCGTTGCCGAACGACTCAGGGGTGTTGACCGTCAGCGACGGCCGGCCGGCCTCGGTCGCGGCCTTCGGGGCGGTGGCGGCGGCCGGGGCGTCGGCGGCGTGGGCGGCCGGGGAGGAGACCACGGCGCCGGTGGCGAGCAGCACGCCCAGGGTGGCGGCGGTGACGACGGCGGAGCGGGAACGGCGTGCGCGCACGACGGACATTCTGAATACCCCCCAGGGTGTTTCACCGGCAGCTTTCCGCTGCTGGTCGATCAGCACGGTACGGATCGGACCTGAGGTCCGGGGTGGTGTCCCCGGTGTCGCCTGCGGTCCGCTCGGGCGGGCTCCCCCGCCGCTCACTCCCATAGACGTGCAAGGGCCCCGGGGGTTGCAGGTGAGTTCAGAACTTTTTCGGAGAATCTTCGAAACCGCTCCGACCTGCGGTTTCGCCGGCGTCGCGGCCCGGACTCAGTCCAGCACCAGCCGGTCGCCGAGCCGCAGCCGCCCGGGGGCGGCGACCTCGGCGAGGGCGTCGAGCCGGCCGTCGTGGGCGTGCACGATCGCCTTGAGGATCTCCGGTGCGTGCGGCAGGCCGGGCTGCGGGGCGCCGCTCATCGCGCAGCGCTCGCTGGAGGAGACGAAGGCGAGCCGGGCGCTGTCCGGGGCCCCGCCGCGGGCCTGCCGGCCGAGCCAGGCGTCCTCGACGAAGGGCGGGGTGCCCGGCGGGGTGCGCAGCACGATGTTGGGGCGGAACCGGCGTTCGTCGACCACGGCGAAGGGGACGGCCTCGCGGACCCAGTCCAGGGTGGCGGTGCTGAGCACGCTGACGGGCAGCCGGTCGAAGTGCGGGACGGCGTCCTCGCGGGCGAGTTCGACGTCCTCGCGCTGGAGGTAGGCGCGCAGGAAGGCGGTCGGACGGTCGACCGGGCGGCCGAGCGGGTCGAACAGTTCGGGGCCGTCGATCCGGCGGCCGAGCCGGGCGGAGAGCCGGAGCAGCCCGTCCATCCGGCGGAAGCGGCGGGTGTTCTTGCCCGAGCCGAGCTTCCCGGAGGCGTCGCGGACGGCGTAGAGGCGGTCCCCGGCCAGGCCGCGCACGTCCACGTCGACGGAGTCGAGCCGCTCGCCGCCGGTGGACTTCACGGGGTAGCGCCAGAGTCGCTCGACCACTCCGATGATCTCAGCCATGGCCGGAAAGCCTAGTGGCGCCATCGGAGTTGGTCTAGACCAAGTACGGCCCCGGTCGGGGCCGGTCAGCCCAACCGCGCCACCGCCCGCACCGGGGCCCCGTCCGCCGCCACCAGACGCAGCGGGAACAGCGAAACCTCCACCGGCCGACCGGCCTGCTGCGCCGCCAGCAGCGCCCGCAGGTCGGTCAGGTTCTCGGCGATCACCCCGCCGCCGTCCGCGCCCAGCAGCACCCGGTGGGCGGCCAGCGTCGGCTCCTCCACCGGGTCGGGCCCGTCGTGCTCGTCGGTGAGGTCGGCGAGCAGTGCGGCGACCGCCGGGTGCTCCGGCCCCGGGTCGGGGGTGGGGTCCACGCTCAGCGCGTCCACGCCGACCGTCCGCACCCCGGCGGCCACGATCGCCTCGGCGGCGGCCGCGGTCAGGCTGGGGTGGGCCAGGTAGGCGTCGGTGCCCCAGTGCCGGGCCCAGCCGGTGGCCAGCAGCAGGACGGTGCCCTCGGCGCAGCGCGCCAGCGCGGGCGCCAGCAGGTCGGGGGTGACGGCCGTCCGGGGCTCCAGCCCGCGCAGGTCGGCGACCACGGCCGGGCCGGTGAACCGCTCCAGCGGCAGTCCGTCCAGGGTCGGCCAGGTGACGTCCACGTGGTAGGGCGCGTCCACGTGCGTCCCGGACTGCGAGCCGAGGTGCAGGGCCAGCACGTTCACCCCCGCCGTGGCGGTGGTGAGCGCGGGCTCCAGCAGGACGGCCGGGTCGCCGGGGTAGACCGGCATCGCGGTGGTCACCTGATGGGTGAGGTCGACGAGGGTCGCTGCCATGCGCCCATCCTCCCAGGGGGCGCGCCCGCGCGGGCCCGCTCCGCCGTGCCCGGGGCGGAGCCGCAGGTGGGGGCGGGACAGAATTGCCTCCATGGGAACTGCGAAGCGTCAGCCGTGGGTGGTCGGGGTCTCGGGAGCGTCGGGGACGCCGTACGCGGCCTCGGTGATCCGGGCGCTGCTGGCCGCCGGTGAGGCGGTGGACCTGATCGTCAGTCGGGCCGCCCGGCTCACCATCCTGGACGAGACCGGGATCTCCTTCCGGGACGCCCACTGGCGCGCCGACCTCGCCCGCTGGCTGGGTACGGACGAGGGCCTGGACGACGTCCGCTACTGGTCGGCCGGGGACTTCGCGGCCGGCCCGTCCAGCGGCTCGTACCCGGCCAAGGGGATGCTGGTGGTCCCCGCGACCACCGGCGCGGTGGCCGGGATCGCGCTCGGCCTGAGCAAGGACCTGCTCCAGCGGGTGGCCAGCGTCACGCTCAAGGAGCGCCGTCCGCTGGTCGTCTGCGTGCGCGAGGCACCACTCAACGGGGTGACGTTGAAGCACCTGGTGGAACTGGACGCGCAGGGCGCCGTCGTGCTCCCCGCCTCGCCCGGTTTCTACGCCGGCGGCTCCACCGTGCGCGAACTGGTGGATTTCGTGGCCGGCCGGGTGCTGGACGCCGTCGGCGTGCCGCACTCCCTGTACCTGCGCTGGGAGGGCGAGTTGGGCGCGGCCGCCCGCACACCGGGCGACGGGGACGCCGCTCGGCCTGAGGGGGAGTAAGGAGAGCGAGGGTGGGAGAGTATCTTCTCTGCGATATCCGGGTCGTTCAGCGCACGGCGCCTTTGAATCCGGATAATGATCTGTGGGTCTGGTGAGGTTCGGAAGGACGCGGACGGTATATGGACACGGTGGACAGACAGCTCATCCAGGCGCTCCGGGAGAACGGCCGTGCGTCCTACGCCGAGCTGGGCCGACTGGTCGGACTCTCCGGCCCGAGCGTCACGGACCGCATCAACCGCCTGGAGCAGGCCGGTGTGATCACCGGCTACCGGGCGACGGTCAACCCGGCCTCGCTCGGCTTCGGCGTCACGGCCCTGATCGGTCTCCAACTGACCGACGCCGCCGACCACGAGGACGTCGCCTTCCGGCTCAAGGACCTCAACGAGGTCGAGGACTGCTGGTTCATCGCGGGTGACGACTCCTACATGCTCAAGGTCCGGGTGGCCGACGTGGCCGGCCTGGAGTCGGTGGTCAAGCGGATCTCGGGCACGAAGGGCGTGGCCCGCACCCGCACCACCGTCGTACTCTCCACGAAGTGGGAGAACCGGGTGAGCGAGCTCCCCCCCGAAGGAGAGTGACGGCATGGCACTGGTCGGTCTGGAGGAGCTGCACGCCGCCCGGGAGCGGATCGCGGGGGTCGCGGTGCGCACCCCGCTGGTCCCCGCCCCCTGGGCGTCCGAGGACGGGCGGCGGCTCTGGCT
The DNA here is from genome assembly GCF_055594965.1 of Kitasatospora sp. NPDC040550. NCBI lineage: Bacteria > Bacillati > Actinomycetota > Actinomycetes > Kitasatosporales > Streptomycetaceae > Kitasatospora > Kitasatospora sp. NPDC040550. Next base: position 216,932 of record NZ_JBVIWC010000003.1, read on the forward strand.
CAAGCCCGAGAACCTCCAGCCGACCGGGGCCTTCAAGACCCGCGGCGCCTACAACCGGCTGGCCGCGCTCACCCCGGAGGAGCGCGCCCGCGGGGTGGTCGCCCAGTCCAGCGGCAACCACGCGCAGGCGGTGGCCTACGCGGCGCAGCTGCTCGGCCTCAAGGCCGTGATCGTGATGCCGGACACCTCGCCCGCCGTGAAGGTCGAGGCCACCCGCGCGTTCGACGCCGAGGTGATCCTCGTCCCACCGGGGGAGCGGGACACCCTGCCCGGCGAGCTGGCCGAGCGGTTCGGCTTCGTCTGGGTGCCGCCGTACGACGACCCGTTCATCATCGCGGGCCAGGGCACGGTGGGCCTGGAGATCGCCGAGGACGCCCCGGCCGGGCTGGACACCGTCCTGGTGCCGGTCAGCGGCGGCGGGCTGATCAGCGGGACGGCCGCGGCGCTCAAGCTCACCCGCCCGGGCGTCCGGGTGATCGGGGTGGAGCCGGAGCTGGCCGCCGACGCCCGGGAGAGCCTGCGCTCCGGGCGCCGGGTGGAGTGGCCGGTCGCCGACACCTACCGGACGGTCGCGGACGGGCTGCGCACCCCCTCGGTGGGCGTGCTGCCGTACGAGCACCTCACCGCCTACGTCGACGACATCGTCACCGTCACGGAGGACGAGATCCGCGCCACCGTCGCCCTGCTGGCCCGCCGCGGCCGGCTGGTCGCCGAGCCCTCCGGCGCGGTCGCCCCGGCCGCCTACTTCCACCGCGCCGCCGAGACCGGGGGCCGGACGGTGGCCGCCGTGGTCAGCGGGGGCAACATCGACCCCGCACTGCTCGCAGAGCTGCTGTCCGCATAGGCGTAACCTCGTCTCCGGCAAGGAATCGAATGTCTGAGGAGGCGGGGCACCGCATGGACGCAGGGCTCAAGCGCGAGCTGGAGGCGAAGGTCTACGCGGGTGAGCGGCTGACCCGCGAGGACGGGATCGCGCTCTACGAGAGCGACGACCTGGCCTGGCTGGGCGGTCTGGCCCACCACGTGCGGACGCGGAAGAACGGCGACGTCGTCCACTTCAACGTCAACCGCCACCTCAACATGACGAACGTCTGCAGCGCCTCCTGCGCGTACTGCTCGTTCCAGCGAAAGCCGGGCGAGAAGGACGCCTACACGATGCGCATCGAGGAGGCCGTCCGCCTCGCCAAGGCGATGGAGAGCGAGTCCCTCACCGAGCTGCACATCGTCAACGGCCTGCACCCCACCCTGCCGTGGCGCTACTACCCGCGCTCGCTGCGGGAGCTCAAGGCGGCGCTGCCGAACGTCTCGTTGAAGGCCTTCACCGCCACCGAGATCCACTGGTTCGAGAAGATCAGCGGCCTGCCCGCCGACGAGATCCTGGACGAGCTGATCGACGCCGGTCTGGAGTCGCTGACCGGCGGCGGCGCGGAGATCTTCGACTGGGAGGTCCGCCAGCACATCGTCGACCACGACACCCACTGGGAGGACTGGTCGCGGATCCACCGGCTCGCCCACAGCAAGGGCCTCAAGACCCCGGCCACCATGCTGTACGGCCACATCGAGGAGCCCCGCCACCGGGTCGACCACGTGCTGCGGCTGCGCGAGCTCCAGGACGAGACCGGCGGCTTCCAGGTCTTCATCCCGCTGCGCTACCAGCACGACTTCCACGACTCCAAGGACGGCGTCGTGCGGAACAAGCTGATGGCCCGTACCGAGATGGCCACCGGCGCCGAGGCGTTGAAGACCTTCGCGGTCTCCCGGCTGCTCTTCGACAACGTCCCGCACGTCAAGGTCTTCTGGGTGATGCACGGCGTCACCACCGCCCAGCTGGCGCTCAGCCACGGCGCGGACGACATGGACGGCTCGGTGGTCGAGTACAAGATCACCCACGACGCGGACAACTTTGGCACCCCGAACAAGCTCGGCCGTGAGGACCTGCTCGGCCTGATCCGGGACGCCGGCTTCCGCCCGGTGGAGCGCAACACCCGCTACGAGGTCATCCGCGAGTACGACGGCCCCGACCTGACGCGTCGCGAGACCCCGCAGGCGATGCGCCTCTGACCTGCGCACTTCCCGCCGCCCGGACCGCACCGCGGCCCGGGCGGCGGCGTCTTCACGGCTCCCGCACGCGACCCGGGTTTACCAACGGGTACGGCGTTTGGCAGGATCGACGGCATGTCCGGTTCCCATCGCGCCACCGAGTACCCGCCGTACGAGCCGATGCCGGAGCCGGAGTACGGGGTGCCGCAGCAGTCGCACGAGGCGCCGTACCAGGCGTACGAGCCGTACCCGCAGGCCGTCCCGCAGCCCGCTCCGCAGGAGTACTACGGCGAGTACCGGCAGCCGGCCGACGGGTACTCCGGGGCGTACGAGCAGCCGTTCCAGCCCTTCCAGCCGTACGTCGTCGAGCCGGAGCCCGCCTACTCGGAGCCCGCCTACCCGGAGCCGTCGGTCTACCAGGAGCCCGCCTACCAGCAGCCGGTGTACGAGCAGCAGCCCGAACCGGCCGAGCCCCTCGCGCCCCTCGCCTCCGTCACGCCCATCGCCGCCGCGGCCCCCGCGCCCGGTGGCCGGGCCGCCGCCCGGGGCCGGCGGCGCAAGGTGAAGCAGAAACGACACGGCAAGGCCGTGATGGCCGGCACCGCGCTGCTGGTCGCGGCCGCCGCCGGCTGGTACACCGTCGGCCAGGACGGCGCCAAGTCCGTCGCCGCGGCCGCCGACGGCCCCGGACCGGAGGGCGTCAGCAAGCCCGACCACCCCGTCACGCCCGCCCCCGCGGCCGTCCAGGCCGCCGCGGACCGGCAGGCCGCCCCCGCGGCCGCCGGGCGCAGCGAGACCCGCCCGGACGGCTCGCTGACCGCGATACCCGGCCTCGGGGCCGCCTTCACCGCGAAGATCCCCGCCGCGACCACCCAGGTCGTGGTCGCCACCGGCCAGGGCAAGGACACCGACAAGAACAGCGTCACCCTGTGGACCCGCACCCCCGAGGGCCGCTGGCTGGCCGGTGAGACCTGGCAGGGCCACAACGGCAAGAACGGCTGGACCACCGACCACAACGAGGGCGACCTGCGCAGCCCGATCGGCGTCTTCGACCTCACCGACGCCGGCGGCAAGAAGGACAACCCCGGCAGCAAGCTCCCGTACGACAGGGACGCGAGCTTCGTGGTCTCGGGGACGGGCTTCTTCGGCGACCAGCTGGCCGGCTCCTTCGACTACGTGGTCGCGATCAACTACAACCGGGTCGCCGGCAGCTCCCCGCTCGACATGCGCCGTCCGATGGGCAGCAAGAAGGGCGGCGGTATCTGGCTGCACGTCGACCACGACGGCCCGACCCACGGCTGCGTGTCGATACCCGAGGACAAGATGGCCCAGCTGATCCGCACCCTCGACCCGGCCGCCCACCCGGTGATCGTGATGGGCGACGCCACTTCGCTGGCCGCCTGACCTCGGCGGACGTCCGGGCCCAGGCGCCCCAAGGGCCTTGTGGAGCCCCTACAGTTCACCGGCGCGGATCCTGTAGCCGGTCGTGCCCGGCTGACCAGCGGGTAACCCGGTTCCATGGCAGCATGAGCGGTTCGCGCATTGTGGCACTCGGGCACTACCAGCCTCCCAAGGTGCTCTCCAACGACGACCTGGCGGCATTCGTCGACACCGACGACGAATGGATCCGCACCCGGGTGGGGATCCGCACCCGGCACATCGCCGAGGGCGAGACCCTGGTCGACCTCGCCGCCGAGGCCGCGCAGAAGGCGCTGGCCAACAGCGGCCGGACGGCGGCGGAGATCGACCTGGTCGTGGTCGCCACCTGCACCGCGATCGAGCGCAGCCCCAACACCGCCGCCGCGGTGGCTGCCCGGTTGGGCGTCCGCGCGCCCGCCGCGTACGACATCAACACGGTCTGTTCCGGCTTCTCCTACGCGCTGGCCACCGCCGACCACGCGATCCGGGCCGGTGCGGCGCGGCGCGCGCTGGTGATCGGCGCCGAACGGATGTCCGACACGCTCGACTGGACCGACCGCTCCACCTGCGTGATCTTCGGCGACGGTGCGGGCGCCGCAGTGGTCGAGGCCCAGGAGGAGGGCGCCGAGCCGGGCATCGGGCCGGTGGTCTGGGGCTCCGAGCCGGAACGGGGCGACGCCGTGGTGATCACCGGCTGGGACCCGGTGATCAGCCAGCAGGGCCAGTCGGTGTTCCGCTGGGCCACCACCCAGCTCGCCCCGCTGGCCCGGCAGGCCTGCGAGCGGGCCGGGATCGACCCGTCGGAGCTCAAGGGCTTCGTCCCGCACCAGGCCAACCTGCGGATCATCGACGCGATCGCCGCCAAGCTGGGCCTCGCCGACGCGGTGGTGGCCCGGGACGTGGTCGACTCCGGCAACACCTCGGCCGCCTCGATCCCGCTCGCCTTCTCCAAGCTGGTCGAGCGCGGCGAGCTCTCCCCGGGCGATCCGGTCCTGCTCTTCGGCTTCGGCGGCGGCCTCGCCTACGCCGGGCAGGTCGTCCGCTGCCCCTGATCCGCCCACTCGCCTCCGGGGCGGGCGTCCCTGAACAGCACATGCCGATGGGCGGGCACCCTGTGTGAGGGGTGCCCGCCCACCGGCATGTCTGGCGCGCGTGCGGTACGTCGGCGGACCTCCCCCGAGGACACGGCCGCCGTCCGTCGTTCCCCGGACAGGAGGCCGGGGCTGCGCGCGGAGCGGATGGTGGGTCGGAGGACGGTCCTACTTGGGCGCCTTCTTGCCGGTGACGCCCAGGTACACCAGGGGAGCGAGGTTGGGCTTGAGGTCCTTGACCTTGACGCCCCAGGAGGTGAAGGCCTTCTGGTGCTCGGCCGCCGAGGCGAGCAACGAGACCAGGGCCCCGGCGACGGCGTTCGGGTCGAGCGACTTGTCGGCCTGACCCTTCGCCTGGAGTTCCTTGACGGCCTCCGCGAGCGGCTTGGCGACCGAGTTGAGGACGGTCATGCGGATCTTGAAGAACCGCTTGTCCCCTTCCGCGGCACCGAGCGTGACCACTCGGAGAATGGCGTCGTTCTTGCGCCAGAAGGCGAGGAATCCGTCGACCAGTTCTTCCGAAGTGGTCGGTCCGGACTTCCCTGCCCAGGACTTTCCGGCCACCAGCTCTTTGAGGGTGTCGGAGTCCTTGGCCATTTCCTCGGCGATTTCGAGGACTGCGCCCTCGACATCCGGGAAGTACTGGTAGAAGGTCGCGGGGGAGGTACCCGCCATACGGGCGACGTCGATGACCTTGACGTCCCGATAGGGCGACGTGCTGAGCATCTCGCGGAGGCAGTCGAGCAGCTTCTGCCGCGTCTCCTGTCCGCGTCGCCCGGCGACGCGACCGTCGACGGTGCGAACTTGTCCTGTCATGCCGTCAGCTTACCGTGGCAAGATCTTGGCGCGATTCGGTGATGCGACTATTACTCCGCACGGGGGTCGCTATAGCGGCCTGAACCACTTCGGACGGATATTCACCGGGGTCCGAAGGCGCTCTTGAAGCCCCCCCGTGTGCTTTTGACCCCATAGCGTGACGGCGAGTCCGCTGAGGGGTGGTCGGGTGACAGAGCGTGACCGGCGAGGGGGGTCGGAACGTGGACGGTCCGGGCCCCGGGGCGCAAGCCGGTGCCGGAACAGGCGTCAGGATCCGGCCGTTCCGTCACCGCTGACCAGCGGACCGACGGTCCGGGGCGGCGGCCGTCTCCCGGTGGGGGAGGTTGGAGTTGCGCCGGGCGGCATTGGAGAATCGGGTCCGGCACCACGCGGCGGGTGCGGATGACGGGGAGGTGGCTGCGGAGTGGACCAGCTGACGGCGCACGATCCGAGGAGGATCGGGCCCTTCGAGGTGCTGGGGCGGCTCGGCGCGGGTGGGATGGGGCTGGTCTACCTGGCGCGCTCCGCCTCCGGGCGCCGGGTGGCCATCAAGACCGTCCGGGGGGAGCTGGCCGAGGACGAGCTGTTCCGGGTCCGCTTCGCCCGGGAGATCGCGGCGGCCAAGACGGTCGGCGGCTTCTACACCGCGGCCGTGGTGGACGCCGACGCGGACGCCCGGGTGCCCTGGCTGGCCACCGCGTACATCCCGGCGCCCTCCCTGGAGGACCTGGTCGAGGAGTGCGGCCCGCTGCCGGTCGACGCCACCCGCTGGCTGGTCGCGGGCATCGCCGAGGCGCTGCAGTCCATCCACGCGGCCGGACTGATCCACCGCGACCTCAAGCCCTCCAACGTGCTGGTGGTCGAGGACGGCCCGAAGGTGATCGACTTCGGCATCGCGGCCGGGGTCTCCAGCACCCGGCTGACCATGACCAACGTCGCGGTCGGCACCCCTGCCTACATGTCCCCGGAGCAGGCCCGGGACAGCCGTACCGTCCGGGGCGCCAGCGACGTCTTCTCGCTCGGCTCGCTGATGGTCTTCTGCGCCACCGGGCACCCTCCGTTCCGCGGCTCCAACCCGGTCGAGACGGTGTTCCAGCTGCTGCGCGAGGAGCCGGACCTCACCGGTATGGCGCCCGAGCTGATGGACCTGGTCCGGGCCTGCATGCAGCAGGCGCCCGAGCGCCGGCCCACCCCCGCGCAGATCCAGGCCGAGCTGGCGCCGCACCTGTTCTCCCGGGACGACGCCGCCGGCGAGGTCGGCGACTGGCTGCCGCCCCACGCGCTGGAGCTGATCGAGCGCAAGCGCGGCCGCCGCCCGAGCGCCCAGCCCCGCTCGTACCCCGGCCCGGCCGAGCCGCCGCGGCCGCCGCACACCCAGGGCCCGCCGCAGCAGCCGCACGTGCCGCCGCAGCACCCCGGCCCGGACGACCCGCGCACCTACCCCGGGGCCGGGCACGCCCCGCCGACCGGGCCGGTGCACGCCGGGCCGCGCCCCGGGGGCCAGGACGACGGTATCCCGACCGCGAAGATCCCCTCCAAGAACAAGCACCGCGCGCCCACCGGCGGCATGGCCGTCGAGGTGCAGCTGTCCGGCGCCTCGGTGCGGATAGGCCCGGGGCCGCGGGCCGAGCACGAGCAGCCCGGTCCGAGCACCGCCCCGGCCACGACCGACTGGGTCCGCCGGGCGGCGCCGACCCCGCCGCCCGTTCCGACCCCGCCGCCCGTTCCGACCCCGCCGCCCGCCGCGGCGGCCCGCTGGCGCCCCTGGCGGTTCCGGATGTCCAACGACGTCTGGGGCACCCCGGTGGTCGCCGACGGCACGCTCTTCGTCTCCAGCTTCGAGGTGCACGCGCTGGACATCGCCTCCGGCGAGCGCCGCTACAAGACCCGGGACGTCGCCTGGGCGCTCGCGGTGGACGCCGGCCGGGTGCACGCCGCGGACGGCCCGCACCTGTACACCGTGGACGTCGCGGACGGCACCGAGCGCTGGCGCACCTCGCTGGACGGCTGGGTCTACTCGCTCTCCGCCGCCGACGGCGTGCTCTGCTGCGGCGTGCGCGGCGGCGGCGTCCAGCTGCGCGCGGCCGCCACCGGCGCCGAGCTGTGGCGCGCCGACGACGCCCAGCAGGACTACGAGAACCCGCAGTCCGGCCCGGTCCTGGTGGGCGGCGCCGCCTACTACTTCGGCGCCGGACGGCTGCGCTGCGTGGATCCGCGCGGGGCCGGCCTGCGCTGGTCCTTCCAGGTCGGCGAGGACGTGCCCGCGCACCCGGTCGAGCGCGGCGGCGTGCTGTACGTGACGGCGGGCACCCGGGTGTACGCGCTGGACGCGGCCAGCGGCACCGAGCGCTGGCGCTTCGAAGCCCCGGTGGTGCTGTTCACCCCGCCGGCGCTGGACGGCGACGCGGTCTACGTGGCCGACTACCTGGGCACCGTCTACGCGCTGGACGCGGCCACCGGCCTGGACCGCTGGCGCGGGGTCACCGGCAGCCGCCAGGGCGCCGAGCCGGTGGTGGTCGGGGACGGCATGGTGCTGGTCGGCAGCGGCGAGGTGCTGTACGCCTTCGAGGCGGCGACCGGCCGGGAGCGCTGGCGCTACACCACGCGCGGCGACATCGTGGGCTCCCCGGCGGTGGCCGACGGCCTGGTGCACCTGGGCAGCCGGGACCACTCGCTGCACACCCTGGACCTGGCGACCGGTCAGCTGCGCTGGGAGCTCGGCACCAAGGGCGAGCTCACCGGCTCCCCGGTGGCGGTCGGCGGCCGGGTCTTCGTCGGCTCCAAGGACCGCTGCGTGTACGCGCTGGACGCCTACTACGGCACGGCGGTGCCCGCCCGCTGAGCGGGGCGGACACCGCCGTCCGGTGCTGCTACCCGAGGGTCAGGCCTTGCGGGCCCCGGGGTGGCGGCTGCACCAGCCCTCCCACGCGGAGGAGACCATGTCCTCGACGTCGTGGCCGGCGCTCCAGCCCAGCTCGCGGTGGATCAGGTCGGCGGCGGCCACCACCCGGGCCGGGTCGCCGGGGCGGCGCGGGGTCACCTCGGCGGTGGTGTCGTAGCCGGTCACCTTGCCGATGACCTCAATCATCTCCTTGACGCTGACGCCCTCGCCGCGGCCGATGTTGAGCACCAGCGCGGTCTCGCCGGCCGGGTCGGCGGCCAGCCGCTTGGCGGCCGCCACGTGGGCCGAGGCGATGTCGGAGACGTGGATGAAGTCGCGGACGCAGCTGCCGTCCGGGGTCGCGTAGTCGTCGCCGAAGACCCGCGGGGCCTGGCCGGCGGTCAGCCGCTCGAAGACCATCGGGATCAGGTTGAACACCCCGGTGTCGGAGAGCTCGGGCGAGGCGGCACCGGCCACGTTGAAGTAGCGCAGGGCCACGGTGGACATCCCGTGGGCCTTGCCCGCGGCGGCCACCAGCCACTCGCCGGCCAGCTTGGTCTCGCCGTACGGGCTCATCGGGTCGCACGGGGTGGACTCGGTGACCAGGTCGACGTCCGGCATGCCGTAGACGGCGGCGGAGGAGGAGAACAGGAAGCGCTTGACGCCGCCCTCGGCCGCGGCCTCCAGGACCGTCTGGAGGCCGATCATGTTCTCCCGGTAGTACAGGAACGGCTGCTCGACCGACTCGCCGACCTGCTTCTTGGCGGCGAAGTGCAGGATGCCCTCGATGCCGTGCTCGCGGATCGCGGCGTCCAGGACGGCGCGGTCCAGGGTGGAGCCCTGGATCAGCGGGACGCCGGCCGGCACCCGGGAGGCGTCGCCGGTGCTCAGGTCGTCCAGGACGGCGACGCGCTCACCGGCGTCGAGCAGCTGGCGGACGACGTGTCCGCCGATGTATCCGGCACCGCCGGTGATCAACCAAGTCATGCGGCAATCCTAGGCGTTCGGTTTCGGACACCGGCCTCGGGCGAGTCGGGGCGGCAAAACGGACAAATCGGTGAAATGCTGACAAAGATTTCCGTGCTCTCACGCCCCGCGCCCTCGCGCGGTGACGAATCGGAGGCAGCCAGGTGAGCCGAAAGAAGGAACACAACCGACCGCTGCCGGCCGGCCCCCGGCCGACCGGTCCCAAGGCGGCGCACCGGCGGCTGCCGGCGCCCGGCGGGATCGTGGTCGTCACGGCGCTCGCCCTGGCACTGGCCGGGTGCAGCAGCTCGTCCTCCTCCAAGGCCACCTCGTCCTCGACCGCCTCCACTTCCGCCGCGAGCAAGCAGGCCTCGGCCGCGCCCGCCGCCCAGCCGGGCGGCGCCAACCAGCTGCAGGACGCGTACCAGAAGGTGATCGCCGACGTGCTGCCCTCGGTGGTCCAGATCACCACCGGCGACAGCCTCGGCTCCGGGATCGTCTACGACGACAAGGGCGACATCGTCACCAACGCCCACGTGGTCGGCTCGGCGACCACCTTCACCGTCACGCTGGCCAACTCCACCAAGTCGCTGGACGCCGCCCTGGTCGCCAGCTACCCGGACTCCGACCTCGCGGTGATCAAGCTCAGCAGCCCGCCCGGCGGCCTCAAGCCGGCCGCCTTCGGCGATTCGAGCAAGGTCCAGCTCGGCCAGATCACCCTGGCCATGGGCAGCCCGCTCGGGCTCTCCAGCAGCGTCACCCAGGGCATCGTCTCGGCCACCGGGCGGACCGTCTCCGAGCCCCGCGGCGGCGGCTCGCCGGGCGCCACCATCGGCAACATGGTGCAGACCTCGGCCGCGATCAACCCGGGCAACAGCGGCGGCGCGCTGGTCAACCTGGACAGCCAGGTGATCGGCATCAACACCCTCGCCGCGACCGAGCCGCAGACCAACGGCGCGGCGGCCCCCGGCATCGGCTTCGCCATCCCGGCGTCCACCATCACCAACATCACCGACCAGCTGATCAAGCAGGGCAAGGTCACCAACTCCGGGCGGGCCGCGCTCGGCGTCACCGCCCGGACCAGCTTCAACCAGCAGTTCCAGCCCGCCGGCGCGGCCATCGTGGCGGTCAGCCAGGGCGGCCCGGCCGCCTCGGCGGGGCTCCAGGCCGGCGACGTCATCACCAAGATCGGCGACACCCCGGTCGACTCGCTGAACGCGCTCACCACCGCGCTCGCCTCGCTCACCCCGGGCAGCAAGGTCACCGTCAGCTACACCAGGGACGGCAACAACGCGACTGCCGACGTCACCCTCGGCACGCTGGAGAGCAGCTCCTAGCGCACCCGCCCCCCGACCCCGGTACGCCGGCCGGCCCGTACACCGCGCAAGGGTTCCGCGGGGCGGCCGCCGCACCGGACCGGCGCCGGGGCCCGTCCACTGCCTCGACGGGTTCCGGCGCCCCTTCGCGTTCCGGCGCCTAGCGGCGGGCGGTGCGGGTGCGCCAGGGCAGCTCGACGGTGACGGTGGTCGGGCCGCCCTCCGGGCTCTCCACCAGGAACACCCCGTCCACCGCCCGGATCCGCTCGGCCAGCCCGGCCAGGCCGCTGCCCGGGTAGGGGGCCGCCCCGCCCCGGCCGTCGTCCTGGACCAGCACCATCAGCTGGTCGTCCGAGCGCCAGACGTCCACCGAGGCGCTGGTGGCGCCGGCGTGCTTGGAGACGTTGGTCAGCAGCTCGCTGACGGTGAAGTACGCGATGCCCTCGACCGCCGAGTCCGGGCGCTCGGGCTCGCCGTCCGGCCCGGCCAGGTCGACGTTCACCTTCACCCCGCCCGGGACGGTGCAGCGGGCCGACACCGCGGACAGCGCCGCGTCCAGGCCGCGGTCGGTGAGCACCGCCGGGTGGATGCCGCGGGCCAGGTCGCGCAGCTCCTGGAGGGCCAGCTTCACCTCGCCGTGCGCGTTGTCGACCATCCGGGTGGCGACCGCCATGTCCTCCTGGCTCTCCACCTCCCGCAGCCGCTCCTTGGCCATGCCGAGGTCCATCGCCAGCGCGACCAGGCGGGCCTGGGCGCCGTCGTGCAGGTCGCGCTCGATCCGGCGCAGGTCGGCGGCGGCCGTCTCGACCACGGTGCCGCGGTCGTCCTCCAGCTCGCGCACCCGCTCGGCCAGCGCGCCGGGGAAGAGCAACGACTCGATCAGGATCCGGTCGACCGCGGCCATCGCGCGCACCATGAAGGGCAGCACGGGCCACAGCGTGATCACCGAGACCAGGGTCAGGGTGAAGCTCAGGATGCCCCAGGGCAGCATCAGCACGTTGTAGAGCGCCGAGCGCCAGTTCAGCAGGTCGGTGAGGTGGGCGATGGTGTAGCCGACCACGCCCGGGCGGCGCTGCTGCACCGGCTGCGGATCGTCGATCGCGGAGCCGTACGCCGAACGGGCCCGGCTGCGGCCCAGGGCGCCCAGGGCGCGGGACCCGGCCAGGCCGGCGGCCAGCACCGGCAGGCCGATCACCGTCACCGACAGGCCCAGGCCGACCGAGAGCGCGGTCACCGAGAGCACGAAGCCGGCGATGCCCAGCGGGAAGTTGAGCATCAGGTGTCCGACCTGGCGCCACATCCGCGCGCCGTACAACGGCGGGCGCCCCATCCGAGCGTCCTGCTCCTTGATGGCGTCCACGGCGCGGTTCAGCGACTTCATCGGATCATCCGTCCCCTCGTTCGAGCTGGCGGACCCCAGCATCCCGAACGGGGGAGGGGGTGTGCCATGGGGGTGATACATCTTCCCGGGCGGGGGTTATCCCCACCCCGGCGGGTCCCCGGACGTTCACCGGGTTGTCCACCGGACGTCTTGCGGAGCGGGCAGGTTTCGGGGGGAGTGGAGCCCTCCCCTTAGACTCACGCATTGGCCATGGTTAAGACCGTGTGAGGAAAAGTCGTAGAACTGTCTTGAGGGCGGGTTCGCGGCCGAGGTGGAGGCGAAGGCATGGAGGGGCAGCAGGTGGCTGCCGTCGCGGCCGACCCGGCGGTCGGCAGCGGCTACTTCGACGCGTACGCCGCGATGGGCCTGCTGGCCGTCATCGGGGTGCTCTTCGTGACCGTGGCGTTCACCGCCAACCGGCTGCTCCGGCCGGTGGTGTACTCCCCCGAGAAGCTCCTCGCCTACGAGTGCGGGGTGGACCCGGTGGGCGAGGACTGGGCGCACACCCAGATCCGCTACTACGTGTACGCCTTCCTCTACGTGATCTTCGCGGTCGACGCGATCTACCTGTTCCCGTGGGCGACCGTCTTCGCCGCCGCCGGGTACGGCGCCGGAACGCTGATCGAGATGTTCCTCTTCATCGGCTTCCTCGCGGTCGGACTGCTCTACGCCTGGAAGAAGGGCGTTCTGGAATGGACGTGACGCACACCCACTCGCACGGTGGCCAGGGCGGTCCCGTCCCGCTCGGACTGCCCGACCCGGCCCGCCCCGGCGCCGTCGAGCGCCGCAGCATCGGCCCGCTGGCCCGGCTCGCGCCGGACCCGGTCAAGGTCGTGCTCAACTGGGGCCGCCGTTACAGCCTGTGGTGCTTCAACTTCGGCCTGGCCTGCTGCGCGATCGAGTTCATCGCGGCGTCCATGGCCAAGCACGACTTCATCCGGATGGGTGTGATCCCGTTCGCGCCCGGCCCCCGGCAGGCGGACCTGATGATCGTCTCCGGGACGGTCACCGACAAGATGGCGCCCGCCGTCAAGCGGCTCTACGAGCAGATGCCCGAGCCGAAGTACGTCATCTCCTTCGGGGCCTGCTCCAACTCCGGCGGCCCGTACTGGGACTCCTACTCCGTCACCAAGGGCGTGGACCAGATCATCCCGGTCGACGTCTACGTGCCCGGCTGCCCGCCGCGGCCGGAGGCGCTGCTCCAGGGCATCCTCAAGCTCCAGGAGAAGATCGCCGCCGAGTCCCTGCCCGGCCGCTACACCGCGCCCGCGGCGGCGCTGCGCCGGCCGCTGGTGGCGGGGCCCCCGACCGATGGAGGAGCGTCGTGAGCGAGCGCAGCGAGCGACCTGTCGAGACGCTTACGGCGGAGCGGTACGCGGCGTCGGTCGGGGAGTGGGCGACCGGCGCCGAGGCGTACGGGCTGATCACCGTCGACGTGCCGGCCGAGCGCTGGATCGAGGCGCTCACCACCGCCCGGGACGTGCTGGGCCTGGGCTTCTTCGACTGGCTGAGCGCCGTCGACGAGCTCGCCGAGGGCTTCTCCGTGATCGCCCACCTGGCCGCCGTCGAGGCGCCGGGCGTGCGGCACCTCGCGCTGCGCACCCGGGTGCCGCGGGACGGCGCCGCACTGCCGAGCGCCGTCGCGGTGTACGCCGGGGCCGCCTGGCACGAGCGCGAGACCCACGAGATGTTCGGCATCGACTTCCCCGGGCACCCGCACCTGGCCACCCTGCTGCTGCCGGACGGCTTCGAGGGGCACCCGCTGCGCAAGGAGTTCGTGCTCGCGGCACGGGTCGCCAAGGACTGGCCGGGCGCCAAGGAGCCGGGCGAGTCGGACCACGGCGGCGGCCCGGCCCGGCGCAAGATGCAGCCGGCCGGCGTGCCGGACCCGAACGAGTGGGGGCCGCTCAAGGGCACCCTGCCGCCGGTGGCCGAGCGGCCCGCGCGGGGTGCGCGGGCGGCCGGCGCGGCCGCGCGCACCCCGCGGGCGGGCGCGGCGGCGGCCGGTGCCGGCGCACCCGCCGCCGAGGGCGCTCCGGCGGTGCGGGCGGACCGGCCGCGGCGGACCCGGTCGGTCTCCGAGGGCTCGGCGAGCCAGGCGGGCGGCGAGGCCGCGGCGGCACCGGAGGCCGCGGCGGTACCGGAGGCCTCGGCTGCTCCTGGCGCGCCTGCTGTTCCCGCCGCACCCGCTGTTCCTGCCACACCCGCTGCCGAAGGCGCTCCGGCGGTGCGGGCCGACCGGCCGCGGCGGACCCGGTCGGTGTCCGACGGATCGGTCAGCCAGGCGGCCGACGCCGCCGCCGAGCCGCCGGCGGAGGCCCAGCCCCAGGCCCCGGCCCCGGCCCGGCCGCGGTCCTCCGACGCGCCCTGGCACAACCCGGTGCCCGCCCACGAGGAGAAGCCGTCCGGCGAGGCCGGCGAGCAGGAACCCGGTGGGGCGAAGGACGAGAACGCGGCCGGAGCGGCCGACCAGGACGGAGACGGCGCGTGAACCTGCTCGACACGGTGCTCCGCTGCGTCGCCACCCTGGTCGTCTTCCTGGTCTTCCCGCTGCTCATCGGCCAGACCGAGCACAAGGTGATGGCGCACATGCAGGGCCGGCTCGGCCCGATGTACGCGGGCGGCTTCCACGGTTGGGCCCAGCTCGTCGCGGACGGGGTGAAGTTCGTCCAGAAGGAGGACATCGTCCCGGCCGACGCGGACCGCCGGGTCTTCCAGCTGGCGCCCGCCGTCTCGCTGCTGCCGTACCTGTTCGTGCTGCTGGCGATCCCGGTCGGCCCGAACGGCTTCGTCGGCCAGGCGGTCGACGCCGGGCTGTTCTTCGTGCTGGCCGTGATGGGCGTCGGCGTGATCGGCAAGCTGATGGCCGGCTGGGCCTCGGCGAACAAGTTCTCGCTGCTCGGCGGCCTGCGCACGGCCGCGCAGCTGATGTCCTACGAGCTGCCGATGGTGCTCGCGGCGGCCTCGGTGGCGATGGCCGCCGGCACCCTGTCGCTGCCCGGGATCCTGGACGCCTGGCAGTGGTACTGGCTGCCCTGGCAGATCATCGGCGCCTTCGTGTTCTTCACGGCCGGCCTGGCCGAGCTCCAGCGGCCGCCGTTCGACATGCCGGTCGCCGACTCGGAGATCATCTTCGGCGCGTACACCGAGTACACCGGGCTGCGCTTCGCGCTGTTCCTGCTGTCCGAGTACGCGGGCATCCTGGTGGTGTCGGCGCTGACGGCGGTGCTGTTCCTCGGCGGGTGGCACGGGCCGATGGCGGACCAGCTCGGCTGGCTCTGGATGCTCCTCAAGACCTTCGCGCTGGCCTTCGTGGTCATCTGGCTGCGGGTCACCTACCCGCGTCTGCGCGAGGACCAGCTGATGCGCTTCGCCTGGATCGTGCTGATCCCGCTCGCGCTCGTCCAGCTGGCCCTCACCGGCATCATCAAGGTGGCGATCGCATGAGTTTTCCCGGTGTCGGTCTCGCCAAGGGCCTGGCCGTGACGCTGCGGACGATGACGAAGAAGACCGTCACCGCCCAGTACCCCGAGGTCCAGCCGGTGCTGCCGCCGCGTTCGCGCGGCGTCATCGCGCTGCTGGAGGAGAACTGCACGGTGTGCATGCTCTGCGCGCGCGAGTGCCCGGACTGGTGCATCTACATCGACTCCCACAAGGAGACGCTGCCGGCCGCCGAGCCGAACGCCCGGGCCCGTACCCGCAACGTGCTGGACCGCTTCGCCATCGACTTCTCGCTCTGCATGTACTGCGGGATCTGCATCGAGGTGTGCCCGTTCGACGCCCTGTTCTGGTCGCCGGAGTTCGAGTACGCGGAGACCGACATCCACGAGCTGACCCACGAGCGGGAGAAGCTCCGCGAGTGGATGTGGACCGTCCCGGCGCCGCCGGCGCTGGACCCGGCGGCCGAGGAGCCCAAGGAGATCGCCACCGCGCGCAAGGCGGCGGACAAGCTGGCCGCCGCGGCGGCCGCCACCGAGGAGAAGGGTGACGACGCATGACCGCCGCTGCCACGCTTCTCGCGGCGACCGGTTCGTTGGAGCCGGCCGCCCGTTCGTTCCTGTCCCCGACCGGGCAGGAGGTCGTCTTCCTGCTGGTCGGCATCGCGGTGCTCGGCTCGGCGGTGGTCTCGGTGACCACCAAGCAGCTGGTGCACGCCGCGCTCTGGCTGGTGGTCGCGCTCGGCGGGCTGGCGGTGGAGTTCCTGCTGCTCACCGCCGAGTTCATCGCCTGGGTGCAGGTGCTGATCTACCTGGGCTCGGTGGTCGTCCTGGTGCTGTTCGGGCTGATGCTCACCAAGGCACCGATCGGGCGCTCGCCGGACGCCGACTCCAAGAACCGCTGGGTCGCCCTGGTGGTGGCGCTGGCCGCGGCCGGGACGCTGGTGACCCTGGTGGTCGACGCCTTCCGGACCTCCTGGATCGACCTCGGCGCGGGCGGCGGTTCGGCCTCCGTGACCGGCGCCAGCCTGTTCCGCAACTGGGTGCTGCCCTTCGAGGCGCTGTCCGTGCTGCTGCTGGCGGCGCTGGTCGGCGCGATCGTGCTGTCGCGCGGGTCCGGGCGCCGGAAGCCGGCGCCCCGCGCGGGCAGGGTGCGGGCCGGACGGCCGGTCGGGTCGAACGGGACGGTGGCCGCGACCACGCCCGAGCCCTCGGCACCCGCGCCGTCCGCGCCGTCCGCGCCGTCCGCGTCGTCCGCGTCGGAGGAGAGCTGATGCACCTCGCCTACCCCGTCGTCCTCGCCGCGCTGCTGTTCAGCGTCGGCGTGTACGGCGTGCTCGCCCGGCGCAACGCCGTCCTGGTGCTGATGTCCGTCGAGCTGATGCTCAACGCCGTCAACCTCGATCTGGTCGCCTTCGACGCCTGGCTGCGCGACTCGCTGCACGCCGGGCAGGCGCTCACCCTGTTCACCATCACCGTCGCCGCCGCCGAGATCGGCCTGGGGCTCGCCATCGTCCTGCTGCTGTTCCGGGCCCGGGGCACCGCGGACGTCGACCGGGCCACCGCGCTCGGCGACCCGGCCGAGCCGCACACCCCGGCCGAGGACGAGCCGGTCGCAGCCGAGGCACTGAAGGGCCGGGCCACCGCATGAACCTCGCCCTGCCCGTCCTCGTCCCCGCGCTGCCCGCGCTCGGCGCCGCCGCGACCCTGGCCGTCGGCAAGAAGGCGCCCGGGCTGGCCCGGCCGCTGGCGATCGTCCCGGTCGCCGTCTCGGCCGTGCTCGCCCTGGTGGTCGCCCTCCAGCTCGGCACCGGCCGGACCCTGGACGCCGCCACCCGGCTCACCCCGACCGGCGGCCCGGACATCGCGCTCTCCGTCCACCTGGACGGCTTCACCTCGCTGATCTCGGTGCTGGTCGGCCTGGTCGCCACCTGCGTCCAGGTCTACTCGACCGCGTACCTCAAGGAGGACCGGCGCTACCCCTCGTACGCGGCGCTGGTCTCGCTGTTCACCGCGGCGATGTTCCTGGTGGTCTACTCGGGCGACCTCGTCGTGCTGCTGGTCGGCTGGGAGGTCATGGGCGTCTGCTCGTACTTCCTGATCGGCCACCACTGGGAGAGCGCCGACGCCCGGTCGGCCTCGCTCAAGGCCTTCCTGGTCACCAAGCTCGGTGACGTGCCGTTCCTGTTCGGGATCTTCCTGCTCGCCGCGGACGCCGGCAGCTTCCGGATCACCGACGTGCTGTCGGCCGCGACCGAGGGCCGGCTCGGCCACCCGACGCTGGTCGCGCTGCTGCTGCTCGCCGGCGTGGCCGGCAAGAGCGCCCAGTTCCCGCTGCACACCTGGCTCCCGGACGCGATGGCCGGTCCGACACCGGTCTCCGCCCTGATCCACGCCGCCACCATGGTCGCGGCCGGCATCTACCTGGTGGCCCGGCTGCTGCCGGTGTTCCTCCAGTCGGGGGCGGCACTGGTGGTGCTGGCGGTGATGGCCGCTGTGACGATGATCGGCTCGGCGCTCTGCGCGCTCGCCCAGGACGACCTCAAGCGGGTCCTCGCCTACTCCACCGTCGGCCAGCTGGGCTACATGGCCGGCGCGCTGGCCAGCGGGGACCGCGAGGCCTCGGTGTTCCACCTGGTCAGCCACGGCGCGTTCAAGGCGCTGCTGTTCCTGGCCGCCGGGGTGGTGATCCACGCCGCACACACCAACTCGATCTCCGCGATGTCCCGGATCCCGGGCCTGCGCAAGACCGTCCCGGACGCCCACTGGACGATGGGCATCGCGCTGTTCGCGCTGGCCGGGCTGCCGCCGTTCTCCGGCTTCTTCAGCAAGGAAGCGGTGCTCACCGCCGCCGAGCACGCCGCCAACGGCGAGGCGCTGACCAACGGCCTCGGCCCGGCCTCGGCGGTGCCGCAGGCGGCCGGCTGGATCGTGCTGATCTCGGCCGCGCTCACCGCGCTGCTCACCGGTGCCTACGCGGCCAGGCTGTTCCTGGTCGCCTTCCACAGCCCGGCGGGCGCGGCCGCGCCCGCCCGGGCGGCCCAGGCCGCTCCGGCCGACCACGAGGCCGACGCGCCGTACTCGCCCGAGCCGGACGAGGCCGACCCGACCACCGCCGAGCCGCCCGCGATGCGCTGGCCGCTGTGGGTGCTGGCCGTCCCGACCATCGGCTTCGGCGTCGCCGGGCTGCGCTCGGACTGGCTGCCCGCGCTGCTGGACGGCGGCTCGCTGCGCCCCACCGGCGTCACCGCCGTGACCGGCACCGGGCTCGCCGTGGTCGGCGTGCTCGCCGCGTACGGCGCCTGGCGCTCGGCCACCGCGCGACTGACCACCGGCCGCCCCGCCCCGGCCGCCGCCGGGAGGGTGCCCGAGCAGTCCGGAGCCCCGGCCGCCGAGGTGGTCGTCGCCGACCCCGGGCGCACCCTGCTCGGCCCGCTGTTCGGCCCGGCCCGGCACGGCTTCGGCGTCGACCGGCTCTACCACCTGCTGTTCGTCCGGCCGGTGGTCGCTGCGGCCCGGCTGGTCCGCTTCCTCGACCGCGAGGTCGTCGAGGGCTACGTGCAGGGCAGCGGGATCGGCGCCAACCTGCTCGGCCGGGCCGTCCGGCTCGCGCAGACCGGCAACGCGCAGACCTACCTCAGCGCCCTGCTGGCCGGGGTCGTCCTGCTCGCCGTCCTGGTGGCGGTGTAGCCGGTGCTGTCGTCCCCCACCCCCGTCCCGTTCGCCGCCGTCGCTGGGAGCCCCCGATGAACGCGGTCCTCATCGCCCTCCTGGTGCTGCCACTGCTCGGCGCCGCGCTCACCCTGGCGCCGGTGTTCGGCCCGGACAAGGCCGTCGCCGGCCGCCGGGCGCTGCGGCTGAACTCCGTCCTCACCGGCGCGGTGCTGCTGCTCTCCGTCGTCCTTGCGGCCGGCTTCGACCACGACGCGCCGGCCCGGATGCAGGCCACCACCGACCTGGACTGGATCCCGGCCCTGCACGTGCGCTTCCACCTCGGCGTGGACGGCGTCTCGCTGCCGCTGGTCGTGCTGACCGCGCTGCTCACCTTCCTCTGCGCGCTGTACTCCGAGAAGCGGCTGCCGGACGGGGAGGACGTCCCCTCGGCGCAGGCCTTCGTCGGGCTGTTCCTGCTCCTCGAGGTCGGCATGCTCGCCACCTTCGCGGTGCTGGACCTGATCCTCTTCTTCCTGTCCTTCGAGATCGTGCTGATCCCGATGTACTTCCTGATCGCCCGCTGGGGCAGCGGTGCGAGGACCCCGGCGGCCAACCGGTTCATCCTCTACACGCTGCTCGGCTCGGCCGTGATGCTGCTCGGCTTCCTGCTGGTCGGCAGCAAGGCCGGCACCTTCGACATGCAGGCGCTGGCCGCCGGGCACGGCAACGGCCTGAGCCACACCACCCAGGTGGTCGCCGCACTGGCGATCATGGTCGGGCTCGCGGTCAAGGCCCCCGCCTGGCCGCTGCACAGCTGGCTCCCCGACGCCCACACCGCCGCCCCGACGGTCGGCTCGGTGCTGCTGGCCGGCGTGCTGCTCAAGATGGGCACCTACGGACTGGTCCGGGTGCTCCTCCCGGTCGTGCCGGACGGCACCGCGACGCTCGCCCCCTACCTGGGCGCCTTCGCCGCCGTCGGCATCGTCTACGGCTCGCTGGCCTGCCTGGCGCTCGCCCGCCCCGGGGCCAAGGGCGACCTCAAGCGCCTGATCGCCTACTCCTCCGTCGGCCACATGGGCTTCGTGCTGCTCGGCATCGCCTCCCTCACCCCGGTCGGCGTCAACGGCGCGCTGTTCGCCAACATCGCCCACGGACTGATCACCGGCCTGCTGTTCTTCCTGGTCGGGGCGGTCAAGGACCGCTACGGCACGGCGGACCTGGACACCCTCGCCGGGGCCACCGGCGCGGCCCTGTACGGCCGGGCACCCCGGATCGGCGCGCTGCTCGCCTTCGCCGCCGTCGCCAGCCTCGGCCTGCCCGGCCTGGCCGGCTTCTGGGGCGAGCTGCTCGCCATGTTCGGCGCCTTCGACCCGGCCGCCGGGCTGTCCCGCCCGGCCTTCGTCACCTACATGGTCCTGGCCGGCCTCGGCACCCTGCTCACCGCCGCCTACCTGCTGATCGTGGTCAAGCGCGTCTGCATGGGCGACCCCGAGCAGCCCGCGCCGGTGGCCGAGGTGCCCGACCTGCGGCCGTACGAGGCCGTCAGCTGGACGCCGCTGGCCGCGCTCACCCTGGTGGCCGGACTCTGGCCCGCCCTCCTGCTCGGGCTCTCCGACCCGGCCGTCAAGCACCTCCTCGGAGGTGGCTGACCGTGCTCGCAGCCCACACCGCCGCACTCGGACCTCACTCCACGGGGCAGCACACTGTGACCTCCCTCGCCGTAGCCAACCCGGGCAGCCTGATCCAGTCCGTGGACTGGGTGGCGATCGCGCCCCCGCTGATCGCCGCCGTGGCCGCCCTCGCGGTGCTGGTCACCGACCTCTTCCTGCCCGAGCGGCACAAGCGCCGGCTCGGCGGCCTGGCCGCCGCCGGACTCGCCCTCGCCCTGCTCGCCCTCCTTCCGCTCACCGGGGGATCACCCCGGGCCACCTTCTGCCTGCGGAACGTAGCAGGGGCCACTGACACCGGGGGTTGTTCGTACGTCGCGGACCACTTCGCGCTGGTCTTCCAGCTGCTGGCCCTCGGCGGGGCGCTGATCGCCGCGCTGCTGTCGATGCACACCGTCGAGGACCAGAAGCTGCCCCGCGGCGAGTACTGGTTCCTGCTGCTCTCCAGCGCCACCGGCGCCGCCTTGCTGCCCGCCTCCCGCGACCTCGCCACCATGGTGATCGCCCTGGAGGTCGCCTCGCTGCCCGCCTTCGCCCTGGTCGCGCTGCGCCGGGACGGGCGGGGCGCCGAGGCCGCGTTCAAGTTCTTCGTCTCCTCCGTCACCGCGACCGCCGTGATGCTGCTCGGCATCGGCTTCGTCTACGCGGCCAGCGGCAGCCTGCACCTCGGCGCCGTCGCCCAGGGGCTGGAGCACGCGCCGGCCCAGCTCAAGGCGCTGGCCGAGGCGGGGGCGGTGCTGACCCTGGTCGGCTTCGCCTTCAAGGTCGCCGCCGTCCCCTTCCACTTCTGGGTGCCCGACACCTACACCGGCGCCCCGCTGCCGGTGGCCGGCTACCTCTCGGTGGTCGGCAAGGCGGCCGGCCTGTCCGGGCTGGCGCTCGCCACCACCGTCGCGTTCCGCCCGTACGCCCACACCTGGGGCCTGGTGCTCGCGGTGCTGGCCGCCGTCACCATGACGGTCGGCAACGTCGGCGCGCTGCGGCAGCGCTTCGACACCCGGTACAGCGCGGTGCGCCTGCTGGCCTGGTCCTCGGTCGGCCAGGCCGGGTACCTGCTGGTGCCGCTCGCCGCGGCCGGCTACGCGCCGACCGGGGCCGATCCGCTGGGCGCGACCGCGGCGTACGCGTTGATCTACGGCGTGGTGAACCTCGGTGCCTTCGGGGTGGTCGCCGCCGTCGGCCGCCGGGCCGGGACCAGCGTGGACGACTTCCGCGGCCTGTTCGCCCGCAACCGCTGGACGGCGCTCGCGCTGGCCTTCTTCCTGCTCTGCCTGGCCGGGCTGCCGCCCGGTGTGATCGGCCTGTTCGGCAAGGTCGTGGTGTTCCGCGCGGCCGTGGACGCCGGGCTGGGGTGGCTGGCCGTGGTGATGGCCGTCAACGTGGTCGTCGCCCTGTACTACTACCTGCTGTGGACGGCCCGGCTGTTCGCCCCGGCCGACGCGGCCGCGGCCGCGGACGGCGCCGAGCGGCGGCTGCCGGTCAGCCTGACCGCCACGCTGGGGCTCACCGCCTCGGCGGCGGTGGTGCTCTCGGTCGCCCCGCAGTTGGTCCTCCAGGTGGCCGGCGGCTCGCTGTTCTGAGCCGCCGACCGGGTGTCGCGTCGGTCACAAGGGAACAAGGTCCCGGGGCCCGCCCGTTGAGCGGGCAAGAGGGACGAGGCAGAAAGGGCTTCCCCACCGCACCACTGGAGGGCCTGACGTGCACAGCCGGCACAACGGACTGAGGACCGCCGTCCTGCTCGGTGGCCTCTCGGCACTGATCCTGGTGATCGGCGGTTTCTTCGGCCGGACCGGCTTCGTGATCGCCCTGCTGGTCGCCCTCGGGACCAACGCCTACGCCTACTGGAACAGCGACAAGCTCGCGCTGCGGGCCATGCGGGCGCGGCCGGTCAGCGAGTTCGAGGCGCCCGGGCTGTACCGGATCGTGCGGGAGCTCTCCACCTCGGCCCGGCAGCCGATGCCCCGGCTCTACATCTCCCCGACGCCGGCCCCGAACGCCTTCGCCACCGGCCGCAACCCGCGCAACGCGGCGGTCTGCTGCACCGAGGGCATCCTGCAGATCCTGGACGAGCGCGAGCTGCGCGGGGTGCTCGGGCACGAGCTCAGCCACGTCTACAACCGGGACATCCTGATCTCCTCGGTCGCCGGGGCGCTGGCCTCGGTGGTGATGTTCCTGGTGAACTTCGCCTGGCTGATCCCGTTCGGCCGCA
Organism: Kitasatospora sp. NPDC040550; assembly: GCF_055594965.1. NCBI lineage: Bacteria > Bacillati > Actinomycetota > Actinomycetes > Kitasatosporales > Streptomycetaceae > Kitasatospora > Kitasatospora sp. NPDC040550. The sequence goes on from NZ_JBVIWC010000003.1 coordinate 239,809, forward strand.
ACGAGGACGACGACGGCCCCGGGCTGTTCGGGATGCTCGCCATCATGATCCTCGGGCCGATCGCCGCCGGGCTGATCCAGCTGGCCGTCAGCCGCTCCCGCGAGTACCAGGCCGACGCCGACGGCGCCCGGATCACCGGCGACCCGCTCGCCCTCGCCGGCGCGCTGCGCAAGCTCGACGCCGGCACCCGCCAGCTGCCGCTCCCGCCGGAGCCCCAGTTGCAGACGGCGAGCCACATGATGATCGCCAGCCCGTTCCGGCCGGGGGAGGCGGGGGCGCGGCTGTTCTCCACCCACCCGCCGATGGCCGAGCGGATCGCCCGGCTGGAGCGGATGGCCGGGTACCGGCCGTAGCGGCCGCTGCGCGGGGCTGCGGCCGGGGGCGCGGTCAGCCGGTCGACTCCTGGTAGGCCGCCCGCAGGCGGTGGATGCCCTCGACGACCTGGGCGGGGCTGTCGGCGGCGGCGTAGCTCAGCCGCAGGTGCGGGGCCGGGGGTTCGGCGGCGTGGTACGGCCGCCCGGGGGTGACCTGGACGCCCCGGCGCCGGGCGGCGGCGACCAGGGCGCCGTCGTCGGTGCCGTCCGGCAGCCGCAGCCACAGGTGGTAGCCGCCGGGCCGGTGGGCGCCGAGCACCCCGGGCAGTTCGCGGTGCAGGGCGGCGACGGCGGCGGTGCGGCGGTCGCGCAGTTCGGCTCCGAGGGTGCGCAGGTGACGGGCCCAGGCGGGGTCGGAGACCAGCTCCAGGGTCGCCTCCTGGAGCGGCCGGGGCACGAAGAAGCTGTCCACCACCTGGGTGGCCCGCAGCCGGGCGAGCGCCGGGCCGCGCGCGGTGAGGGCGCCGACCCGCAGGTTGGGGGAGGCGGCCTTGGTGAGCGAGCGCAGGTGCACCACCACGCCGTCCCGGTCGTCGGCGGCCAGCGGGCGCGGCAGCGCCGGGGCGTCCGCGTGGACCAGCAGCCGGGCGAAGTCGTCCTCGACCACGAACGCCCCGGCGGCCCGGGCGATCCGCAGCACCTCCGCCCGGCGCGCGGGCGAGAGCACCGCGCCGGTGGGGTTCTGGAACAGCGGCTGGCAGACGAACACCCGGGCCCGGGTGGCCTCGAAGGCGTCGGCCAGCAGCTTGGTGCGGACGCCGTCGGCGTCGACCGGGACGGGCACCGGCCGCAGCCCGGCCGCCCGGACCACCGCGAGGATGCCCGAGTAGGTCGGCGACTCGACCAGCACCGGGGAGCCGGGCGCGGCCAGCGAGCGCATCGCCACGGTCAGGCCGCCCTGCCCGCCGGCGGTGATCAGGACGTCCCCGGCGCTGATCGGCCCGGCGTGGCCGCCGATGTCGCGGGCGAACCAGCCGCGCAGTTCGGTGAGGCCGTCGGTGGGCGGCCGGTCCCAGGCGCCCGGGCGGCGGCCGGCCCGGGCGAGGGCGGCGGCGAGCAGCCGCTCCGGCAGCAGCGAGGAGTGGGGGTAGCCGCCGTTGAGGTCGATGACGTCAGGCGGCGGCACCTGGAGGGTGGCGAACACCGGTGCGGCCAGCAGGTCGCGCGGGCCGGAGTCGGCGCTGAGCGCGACCTCCTGCCAGGAGAGGTCGCCGGGCCGGGCGGCCGGGGGCGCCGGGGAGTCGGGCGCCGCGGCGAAGGCCGCCGCCCGGAACACCCCGGCACCCGGCCGGGAGACCACCAGTCCCTCGGCGACCAGCACCGCGATGGCGCGGGAGACCGTCACCGGGCTGACCTGGTGGCGCTCCATCAGGGCCCGGCTGGACGGCAGCTTTCGCCCTTCCGGGTAGCGCTCGACCTCCCGCCGGAGGCTTTCGGCGAGTTCGGCCACGCTGCTACGCTCGTTCATGACGGCACAAGATAGCGCTACCCGGCCCGTGGCGATAGCACCCGGGACCGACGCTCCCGGCACGGCCTCCGGCACCGCCTCCGGAACGGCCCTCGCCGCCCTCGGGGTGGCCTCCTTCTCGCTCACCTTCCCGGCCACCGTGTGGTCCCTCGACGGGTTCGGTCCGTGGACCTCGACCGGACTGCGCGGCGCCCTGGCCGGGCTGCTCGCCGGGCTCTACCTGCTGGCCTCCGGCGCCCCGCTGCCGAAGGCCCGGCAGTGGCCCGGCCTGCTGGTGGTCTCGGCCGGCTGCGTGGTCGGCTTCCCGCTGCTCACCACGCTCGCCCTGCGGACCTCCTCGACCGCCCACTCGGCGGTGGTCATCGGCCTGCTGCCGCTGGCCACGGCGGTGGCCTCGGCGCTGCGCACCGGCCGCCGACCGTCCCGGGCGTTCTGGGCGGCGGCGCTGGCCGGGGCGGCGGCCGTGCTCGGCTTCACCCTGCTGCAGAGCCACGGCCGGCCGACCGTCGCCGACCTCTACCTGTTCGCCGGGGTGCTGGTCTGCGCGGCCGGTTACGCGGAGGGCGGTCGGCTGTCCCGGGACCTCCCGGGCGCCCGGGTGATCGCCTGGGCGGTGGTGGCCGCGGCGCCGGTGATGCTGCTGACCGCCGCCTACGGGCTGTCCGCCGAGCCGGTCCGGCTCGGCGCGAAGGCACTGGTCGGACTGGCGTACATCGCGGCGGTCTCCCAGCTCGGCGGGTTCGTGTTCTGGTACCGGGGGATGGCGGCGATCGGGGTGCCGCGGGCCAGCCAGCTGCAACTCGCCCAGCCGCTGCTGACGCTGGTCTGGTCGGTGCTGCTGCTCGGCGAGGACCTGCCGGTGGCCGCGCCGGTGACGGCCGTGGTGGTGCTGGGCTGCATCGCGGTCACCCAGCGGGCCCGGGCGTAGGGCCGTTCGGCGGTGCGGGCCCGGACCCCGGCGTCGGGCCGTTCGGCGGTGCGGGCCCGAACCCTCGCGTTGAGCCGTCCGGAGGAGCCGCCGGCTCGTTAGGATGACCCCGCGCCCCGCGTCGGTCCGGGGAGCGGCATCCGGAGGGAGTGGGCCGTCATGGCAGACGAGAGGCACGCCCCGGCGTCCGGGGACGCGCCGGCCCGACGGCGCGGTCAGGGCGAGCTGGAGGCGCAGGTGCTGGCGGTGCTCCAGCGGGCGCCCGGCCCGGCCACCGCGGGGTGGGTCCAGGAACGCATCGACGGCGACCTGGCGTACACCACGGTGATGACCATCCTGTCCCGGCTGCACGCCAAGAAGGCCGTCTCCCGGAGCCGCTCCGGCCGCTCGTACCTGTGGCAGGCCTCCGCCGACGCCGCCGGGCTGGCGGCGCTGCGGATGCGCCGGATGCTCGACGGCGAGGCGGACCGGGACGCCGTCCTCGCCAGCTTCGTCACCGCGCTGCTGCCGCACGACGAGGAACTGCTGCGGGCGCTGTTGGACGCCGCGTCCGCGGAGCCCGCAGCGGCCGACCGTGAGAGCTGACCCGTGGGCTTCTTCGTCTTCCTCCCGCTGATCCTGCCGCTGACGGCGGTACCGATCGCCCGGCTGACCGAGCAGCACCTGCACCCGCGCGGCGCCGCCCGGCTGATGACCGTGATCAGCGCCGTGATGGCGGTGTGCAGTGTGCTCTGCCTCGGGCTGATCGGCGTGGTGGGCACCGCGCAGATCCCCGGTAACCCGCTGCCGGACAGTTGGTCCGACCCGGAGGTGCGGCACGCGCTGCCGTACCACGAGACGGTCGGCACCGCCGCGATGTGGCTGCTGGTGCTGGTCGGCTTCGCCTGCTCCCGGACGGTCGTGCGGCACTTGCGGGTCCGCTCCCGGGCCCGGCGGGCGCTGGCCGGACTGCCGGAGGCGCCGGCCGAGGCCGGTGACCTCGCGGTGCTGCCGGACCGCAGCCCGTACGCCTACGCGCTGCCCGGTTCGCCCGGGCGGGTGGTGGTCTCCACCGGGATGCTGGACGGGCTGGCCGAGGACGAGCGGGAGGCGCTGCTCGCGCACGAGCGGGCGCACCTGCGCCACCGCCACCACCGCTACCTGCTGACCACCCAGCTCGCCGCCTGCGTCAATCCGTTCCTGCGGCCGTTGCAGGAGGCGGTGGCGTTCAGCGCCGAGCGGTGGGCGGACGAGGAGTCAGCCCAGGCGGTCGGCGACCGGCGGATCACCGCCCGGGCGGTGGCCCGGGCGGCCCTGGTCTCGCACACCGCCCCGGTGCCCGGCTTCGCGGCCTTCGCCGCCCCGGCCCCGGCGCCCGGCCCGGTGCCGCGCCGGGTGGCCGCGCTGCTCGGCCCGGTGCCGACGGCCCGCAACTGGCCGCCGGCCAAGACTCCGGCGGGCCTGGCGGCGATGGTGGCCGCGGTCGGCACGGCGGCCTCGGCGCTGTGCGCGCTCAACGCGGCGGTGGCGCTGCTGGTGGTGTTGAAGGCCGTCACCCCCCTCTAGCGCCCACCCTGGGAGGGGTCAGATCCGGACGATCATCTTGCCGGTGTTGGCACCGCGCAGCATGCCCAGGAAGGCGTCCACCACGTGGTCGAAGCCGTCCACGACGGTCTCGTCCGGGACGAGGGCGCCGGAGCGCAGGTGCGGGACGGCGAAGTCGTACAGCTCCGGGCGGGCGTCCAGGTGGTTGCGGACCAGGAAGCCCTCCAGGCGCAGGCTCCGGCCGACCACGTCGTAGAGGTTGCGCGGCGCGGGCGGCGGGTCCAGCGGGTTGTTGTACTGGGCGACGGCGCCGCACCAGGCGATCCGGCCGTGGTCGCGCATCGCGCTGATCGCGCCCTCCAGGTGGGCGCCGCCGACGTTGTCCAGGTAGACGTGCAGCCCGTCCGGGGCGGCCTCGCGCAGCCGGTCGGCGATCGGGCCGTCGTGGTAGTCGAAGGCGGCGTCGAAGCCGAGGTGCTCGGTGAGGTGGGCGACCTTCGCGGCCGAACCGGCACTGCCGATGATCCGGCCGGCGCCGAGCAGTCGGGCGATCCGGCCGGCGGCGGTGCCGACGCCGCCGGCCGCGGCCGAGACGAACAGGGTCTCGCCGGGCTGCAGCCGGGCGATCCTGGTCAGGCCGACCCAGGCGGACAGCCCGGTGCCGCCGAGGATCGAGAGGTGGGCGCTGAGCGGGACACCCGCGAAGTCGGGCAGCAGGTTGGCACGGTCGGCGGTCACCACCGAGTGGGTGCGCCAGGCCTGCCGGTGGAAGACCAGGGCGCCGACCGGCAGTGCGTCGGCCCGGGACTCCACCACCCGGCCGAGGGTGCGGCCCTCCAGCGGGGCGTGCAGCTGCCAGCCGCCCTCGTCCATCTCCTCGCGCATGTACGGGTCGACGGACTGGTAGAGGTTCTCGACCAGGGCCTCGCCGGCGGTGAGCGCCGGGAGGGTCACGTCGACGAAGGCGAAGTCGTCGGCGCTCGGCGCGCCGGAGGGGCGGGAGACCAGGTGGACGGCGCGGGCGGTGGGGCGGGACATCGGCGGTGCTCCGTACGGGGGAGGTCGGCGGGGACGTGATCACCGTAGGAAGCGGGGGAGCGGCCGGGCAGGGGCCGGCGGCGATGGATCGGCTCCTTCCATGAGCGGATTCGATGGACGGTAGGTTCACCGCATGACCGAACTCGCCCCGCACGAGCTGCGCGTCCTGGTCGCCGTCGACGAGGAGCGGAGCTTCACGGCGGCCGCCGCGCGCCTGGAGACCACCCAGTCCGCCGTCTCGCACGCCGTGCGCGCCTGCGAACGGAAGCTCGGCGCGGTGCTCTTCGACCGCGGGCGCCACGGCGCGCGCCCCACCGAGGCCGGCACGCGGGCGGTCGGCTACGCCCGCCGGATCCTGCGGCTGCTGGCGGTGATGGGCCCCGAGGTGCGGAGCGCGGGCGCGGGCCCGGCGGGGCCGCTGACCGGTACGGTGCGGATCGCGGCCTTCCGCAGCGCCGCCGCCCACCTGCTGCCGCCCGTCCTGGCCCGGCTCGCCGCCGAGCACCCGGGGCTCACCCCGCGGGTGCGGATCGTCCGGGAGCTCGGCCGGGGCACCGCCGGGGAGGTCGCGGACGGGCGCGCCGACCTCGGACTGGCCACCCTGGACGCGGGCGGTCCGCCGGCCGTGCCCGGACTGGTCGCGGTGCGGCTGTACCGGGAGTCGTACGCCCTCGCCCACCCGCAGGGCCACCCGGAGCCCCGCCGGCTGCCGCTGGTGGACTGGGCGGAGAACTGCGGCTCGTACACCAGGGACTGGTGGCGGCGGCAGGACTGGCTGCCGCCCGCGACCGTCGACGCGGAGGACGACACGGTGGCGCTCTCGCTGGTCGCCCAGGGCCTCGGCATGGCGGTGATGCCGTGGACGGCACTGCTCGGCGCGCCGCCCGGGCTGGCCGTCACCGACCTCGGCCCGCGGCCGCCCAGCCGCTTCGTCGGGTACGTCACCACTCCCGAGCTGGCCGGGACGGCGGCCGTCCGGGCGCTGATCCGCGAACTGCGCGAGCTGCCGCTGCCGGCCGGGCTGACGGCGGCCTGACGGCGGCCTGACCAGGCCGGCCGGTCAGCCGTCGAGGCTCTCCCGGAGCGTGCGGAACTCGGCCGCCAGCGCGTCCAGGGTGTAGTGGGCGTTGAGGCCGCTGGGGTTGGGTAGCACCCACACCTCGGTGTCGCCGATGCCCTCCGGCTGGCGCCCGATCGCGGCCCGGCGCTGCCCGAAGGCCGTCCGGTAGGCGCCGATGCCGAGCACCGCGAGGACGCGCGGCCGCAGTCGTAGCACCCGCTCGCGCAGCGCCGCGCCGCCCGCGCGCAGTTCCTCGGCGGTGAGCTCGTCCGCCTTGGCGGTGGTGCGCGGGGCGACGTTGGTGATGCCGAGGCCGAGGGCGGGCAGTTCGCCCTGCTCGTCCGGGCGGTACTGGCGTTCGGTGAAGCCGGAGCGGTGCAGGGCGGGCCAGAAGCGGTTGCCCGGGCGGGCGAAGTGGTGGCCGGTGGCCCCGGACCACAGGCCCGGGTTGATGCCGCAGAACAGCACCCGCAGCCCGGGCCCGGTGACGTCCGGGATGGTGGTGTCCTGGGCGGCCCGCAGCTGTTCGGGGGTCGGCTTCATCGGTGTCGGGGTTTCCCTCACGGAATGGGAGTGCACCCGGCCGATTCTGCCCTGGCCGTCGCCGCCCGTGCGGTGCGGCGGTCGCGCAGCCACCGCAGGCCGAACACCACCACGGCGGCGTACGTCCAGCCGGCCAGGATGTCGATGATGAAGTGCTCGGCGCCGTAGACCAGGGTGAACGCCATGGCGAGCGGATAGGCGACCAGCAGGGCGCGCAGCCAGGGCCGGGCGGTGGGCCAGAACAGGAACAGCAGCATCGCCGGGTAGGCGGAGTGCAGCGAGGGCATCGCGGCGACGTCGTTGGCGAACTGGCTGCCGTTCTCCAGCAGCGAGTCGGCCTGCGGCAGGCCCATGGTGGAGATGGTCTCCCAGACCACCCGGTGCAGTTCGGGCATGTTGCCCTGCTGGCCGACCAGCCACGGCGGGTCGGCCGGGTATAGCAGGTAGGTGGCGAAGCCGGCGAAGGTCAGCGTGAAGTAGCAGCCGAGGAGTTGACGGAAGCGCTGGTGGGAGCGCCGCCACAGGACGGCGAGCAGGACGAAGACGACGAGGAAGTGCGAGAGGTAGACGGTCGTCGCCGCGTAGTCGTACCAGTGCGGTGAGCCGGGGGTGTAGAGCGCGTGCTGGAGCCGTACGGTCCAGGTCTCCCCGAAGCCGAGCACCTCGTCGAAGCGCAGCTGGGGCAGCCAGTGCGGGGCCCAGGGGGTGTGGGCGCCGTAGCCGCGCAGCAGCGAGTAGGCCCAGACCACGGCCATCACCGGGACCCAGTCGCGCAGCACCAGCAGGAAGCCGCGGGTGCCGTGCCCGCTGTGCACGGCGGCGGTGAGCAGGGCGCCGATCAGCCAGAGGAAGACCACGTCGTTGGCGAAGGCCATGCCCTGGGTGGCCAGGAACCAGACGAAGGCGGTGAGGTAGGCCGGCCAGGCCAGCAGCCGCAGTCTGGCCAGGCCGGTCCGGCGGTCGCGTTCGGTCACGGGACGCAGACGTCCGGCCCGCACCGGGGTCGGCGGGGCCGGGCTCAGCAGCTTCGTCATGTTCAGCGAAACTAGCAACGCAAGCTTGGAGGACTCTGGGCGAACTATGACCGGCTCGTAAGAAAATCGCACGGTTGGGTCAAATCTCGTCGGACGAAAGTCCCGTGATTCGGGCGAACGGTCCGTCGGAGCGGCCTCGCCGCCCCGGTCAGGCGACGGCGCCGAGCTCATGCGGGGTGTTGTTGAAGCGTCGTCCGCCGTTGGCCGTCACCGTGACGATGTCCTCGATCCGCACCCCGAACCGGCCGGGCAGGTAGACGCCGGGCTCGATCGAGAAGCACATGCCGGGCACCAGCGGCCGTTCCTCGCCCTCGACCAGGTACGGCGGTTCGTGGGTGGTGATCCCGATGCCGTGGCCGGTGCGGTGGATGAAGTGCTCGCCGTAGCCGCCCTCGGTGATCACCCGTCGGGCGATCCGGTCGATCTCCTGGCAGCTCACCCCGGGCCGGACCGCCTCGAAGGCGGTCTGCTGGGCGAGCCGGACCAGGTCGTGCACCTGCCGCACCTCGTCCGGGACGTCCGGGCCGACGTGCACGGTGCGGGTGGTGTCGGAGCCGTAGCCGTCCTTGAGGCCGCCGAAGTCCAGCACCACGGTGTCACCGGTGCGGATGATCCGGTCCCCGGCCTCGTGGTGCGGGTCGGCGCCGTTCGGGCCGGAGCCGACCACCGTGAAGTCGACCTGGCTGTGGCCGTACTGGATCAGCAGCGCGCCGAGGTCGGCGGCGACGTCGCTCTCCCGGCGGCCGGCGAATTCGACCTCCAGGATGCCCCGGTAGGCGGCGTCCGCGGCGCCGCCGGCCGCGGCCAGGCGCTCCAGCTCCTCGGCGTCCTTGACCGCGCGCAGCATCGGCAGCGCCTCGGTGAGCGAGGTGAAACCGCTGCCGGGCAGGGCGGATTGGAGGCCGAGCAGGTGCATCGCCCAGGCGTTGTCGGAGATGCCGTAGCGCCCGGCCGGCTCGAACAGCGGTCGGGCGGTGGCGTACGGGTCCTCGCCGTCGGACCAGTCGAGCAGCTCGACGGCCGGGGCGCCGAGCGCCTTCTCGGCGTCCGGGCGCTCCAGCCGGGGGACGATCAGCGCGGGGCGGCGGCCGGGGACGAGGACGAGGGCGGTGAGCCGCTCGGTGACGGCGGTGGGCCGGTAGCCGCACAGGTAGCTCAGGTCGGGGCCGGGGGCGACCACCAGGCCGGCCAGCCCGGCGGCCGTCGCCTCGGCGGTGGCCCGGGCCATCCGGGCGGCGTGGTCCTCGGTGGTGAACGGACGGGGCACGGTTGCTCCTCCTCGGGGCCGGGTGGGGGCGGTTGGTCCGGAGTCCTTCGACGCGGGTCCTGCGATGGCGGGTCCTGCGATGCCGGGTCCTGCGATGGCGGGTCCTTCGATGGTGGCCGACTCCGCCCGACTGCGCCACGGTCAGCGGCTGTTGGCGAAGTGCCGGAGGAACAGCGCCTCGACGTGGGCCATCCGCCGGATCTCCTCCGGGTCGACGCTCTCGTTCGGCGCGTGGATCAGGCAGCGCGGCTCCTCGACGCCCATCAGCACCAGCTCCGCCGCCGGAAAGGTGGTGGCCAGGACGTTGCACAGCGGGATCGAGCCGCCCTGGCCGAGGAAGGACAGCGGCTTGCCGTAGACCTCCTGCGCGGCCTTGTCGAGCGCGGCGTACGCGGGCCCGCCGGTGTCGGCCCGGAACGGCGCGCCGGCGCTCTCCCGCTCCGCCGTGACCCGGACGCCCCAGGGCGCGGCCGCCTCCAGGTGGGCGACCAGGGCGTCCTGGGCGGCGCGGGCGTCGGTGCCGGGCGGCACCCGCAGGCTGACCCGGGCCCGGGCGGCGGCCGGGACGGCGGCCGCGGAGCCGACCACGGGCGGGCAGTCGATGCCGAGGACGGTGACGGCGGGGCGGGCCCAGAGCCGGTCGGCGACGGTGCCGGAGCCGGTCAGCCGGACGCCGTCCAGCACCCCGGCGTCGGTCCGGAAGGCGCCCTCGTCGTAGCCGACGCCGCTCCAGGTGCCGGTGCAGTCCAGGCCCTCGATCCGGGTGCCGCCGTCGGCGTCGCGCAGCGAGTCCAGCATCCGGATCAGTGCGGCCAGGGCGTCCGGGGCGGGGCCGCCGAACATGCCGGAGTGCACGTCGCCGGTGAGCGCCTCGACGCCGACCACCACAGTGACCACCCCGCGCAGCGAGGTGGTGGCGGTGGGCACGCCGACGGCGGCGTTGCCGGTGTCGCAGATCAGCAGGGCGTCCGCGTGCAACTCCCCGGCGTGCGGGGGCACGTACTGCTCCAGGCCGCCGGTGCCCTGCTCCTCGGAGCCCTCGACCACCAGCTTGAGGCCGACCGGGACGTCCTCGCCGAGCGCCCGCAGCGCGGTGAGGTGCATGACGATGTTGCCCTTGCAGTCGGCGGCGCCGCGCCCGTACCAGCGGCCGTCGCGCTCGGTGAGCCGGAACGGCGGGGAGGTCCAGGCGGCCTCGTCCAGCGGGGGCTGGACGTCGTAGTGGCTGTACAGCAGGACGGTCGGGGCGCCGGGCGGGGGCGGGCGGTGGCCGACCACGGCGTGGCTGCCGTCCGGGGTCTCCTCCAGGTGGACGTCGCGCAGCCCGACCCCGGTGAAGGCGGCGGCGACCCACTCGGCGGCCTCCCGGCACTTCTCCGGCGGGTACTGCCGGGGGTCGGCGACGGACGGGATGGCCACCAGCTCGGCCAGGTCGGCCCGCGCCTGGGGCATCAACTCGTCGATCCGCCGGGCGAGTTCGTCGGTCATCTGAGGCTCCTACTTGCGCACGGTGTCGCGCAGGTCGAGGTCGTCGATCTTGTCCTGGATGGCGGCGAGCCGGTCCGGGCAGTACACCGAGAGCACGATCGCCTCGGCCTTGACCACCTCCCGGTCGGACAGCACCGGGCGCTGGCCCGGCCCGCCCGCGCCGTTGGACATCCCGTACGTCCACTGCGCCTGGTTGAGCGCGTTCGCCGGGTCGGCGCAGACCGCGCCGCCGTCCTCGCCGAGGGTGTGGGTGATCTGGTCCTGGGAGGGCACCGGGTAGCCGGCCGAACCCAGTCTGGTGGCAAGCTGTTTGGCCTTCTCGTTCGCCAGGTCGGTGGCGTGCAGCCGGGTGAACGACAGCAGGCCGGTGACCAGCATCGCGACCAGCAGCGCGATCGAGCCGAGGTAGATCCAGCGGTGCCGGGAGGCCATCGGTCCGGTGGTCATGAGGTCGCTCCTCCTTCGGTCCGGCGCAGTTCCTGCGCCTCCTGGGCGGCCAGCTCGGCCGCCGCCTCGGGCGAGCGCCAACTCGGCCTGCGCAGCCGCAGGAAGAGGAAGGGGATGACCAGCCCGAGCAGCAGCAGGCCGCCGCCGACGATCCCGATGTACGACCAGACGCTGCCGCTGCCGAACTGCGAGGACGGTACGAAGCCGATGCCCATCGCGGCGGCCGAGGCGAGCAGGCCGATCACGCAGATCGGTACCAGGGCCGGGGCCCGGTAGCCGCGCGGATGGTCCGGCTGGGTGCGGCGCAGCCGGATCGCGGCGCTGAACATCAGCAGGTAGACGATCAGGTACACCTGGGTGGTGATCACCGAGAAGATCCAGTAGGCGCTGGAGACGTTCGGGATCAGTGCGTACAACAGGGCGATGGCGGTGGTGACCACGCCCTGGGTGACCAGCAGGTTCTGCTGGACGCCCTCGCGGTTGAGCTTCTGCAGGAACGGTGGCAGGTAGCCCTCCTGGCGGGAGATCAGCAGCAGTCCCTTGGAGGGCCCGGCCAGCCAGGTCAGCATGCCGCCGAGCGAGGCGGCGATCAGGGCCACCGCGATGACCGGGGTGAGCCAGCCGATGCCGAAGTACTGGAAGAAGGCGTCGAAGGCCTGCATCACCCCTGCGGTGAGGCTCAGTTCGCTGGACGGCACCACCCAACTGATCGCCAGCGCCGGCAGGATGAAGATCGCCAGCACCATCGCGGAGGCGGTGAACATCGACCGCGGGAACTCCCTGGCCGGGTCGCGCAGCGAGGAGACGTGCACCGCGTTCATCTCCATGCCGGAGTAGCTGAGGAAGTTGTTGACGATCAGCACCAGGCTGGCCAGCCCGGTCCACTGCGGGAACAGGTGCGCGGTGTCCATCGGGGCGGCGGAGGCGTTGCCCTCGCCGAGGAAGACGAAGCCGAGCACGACCAGCAGGGTGCCGGGGATCAGGGTGCCGATCACCAGGCCCATCGAGGACAGTCCGGCGACCGCCTTCGTCCCGCGCGAGGAGACCCAGACGCCGGTCCAGTACAGCACCATGATCACGACCGCGGTGTACGGGCCGTTGCTGGCCAGCCGGGGGTTCACCACGTAGGCGATGGTCGAGGCCACGTAGGCCAGCAGCGACGGGTAGTAGAAGATCGTCATCGCGAACTGGCACCAGACGGCCAGGAAGCCCAGCGGCTTCGACAGGCCCTCCGAGACCCAGCGGTAGACGCCGCCCTCCCAGCCGGAGGCCAGTTCGGCGGAGACCAGCGCGGTCGGCAGCAGGAACACCACCGCGGGGACGAGGTAGAGGAAGACGCAGGCCAGCCCGTACACCGCCATGGTCGGGGCGGAGCGCAGGCTGGCGACCGAGCTGGTGGTCATCAGGGCGAGGGTGATCCAGGACATCCGCGGGGCGGCGGCCAGTCGGCCGGCCACCGAGCCGCCGCGCTCCCGGGTGGCGGGGCCGGCCTCGCCCCCGGGGCCGGGCGGGGGCGCGTCCGTGGCACTCATCGGTCCTCCTCCGGTACGGCCCCGGTCGGCTGCTCGGGGGAGCGGGGGCGCCGGGGAAGGGGCCCCGGAGGCGGGCCGTACCCGGTCAGTTCACCCGGTTGCCGCGCCCGTCGCATGCGGCGGGCGGCCGTGCGGGTGACCCGTGCTCAGCCCTGGGCCGACACCGGCGCGGCGGTCGGCCAGACGGCGCGGCGCAGGGTGCGGCTCGCGGTGGCGGGCAGCAGGGCGGCGGCGAGCAGGGCGGCGATCGCGACGAGCGTGACGGCGGGGGAGAAGCGGTCCAGCAGCAGGCCGGCGGCGAAGGAGCCGGCCGGCATCCCGGCGGTGAGCAGCGTCATGGTCGCGGCGATCACCCGGCCGCGGAGCCGGTCGGGCACCTGACGGAAGACCAGCAGGTCGAGCATCACCCGCAGGGCCGGGACGCCCGCACCGACCAGGAACAGCGCGGCGAACACGGTGACCGCACCGCCGGGCAGCAGCGGCGCCAGCGGGACCGGCACGGCGATCCAGGCCACCGCGAGCAGCAGCACGCCGGGGCCGGCCAGCCGGTGCAGCCGGGAGACCAGGGTCGCCCCGGCCAGCGCCCCGACCGCCTCGCCGGCCAGCGCCAGGCCGATCCCGCCGCTGCTGGTGCCGTGTTCGCGCAGCAGCACCATGACCGGCAGCAGCAGTGCCGCCCCGGTCAGGTTGATCACCAGCAGGACGGCCAGCGCGGGGCGCAGCAGCGGGGAGGCGGCGAGGAGACGGAAGCCGGCCAGCGCGCCGCCCTCCTCCTGCTCCTCCTGCTCCGGCTTCGCCGCCCGGCCCGGCTGCCCGGCCGCGGCCGCCGGTCCGGCGGGGAAGCGCACCAGCAGGGCGGTGATCAGCGCGACCAGCGAGGCGAACGCGGCGCCGAGGAAGGGCACCGAGCGGCCGAGTCCGAACAGGAAGCCGGCCAGTGGCGGGCCGGCCAGCGCGGCGCCGCTCATCCGGGCCTCGTCCTGGGCGAGCGCCTGTGACAGCTGCTCCGGCGCGACCACCGAGCGCAGGGCCAGCAGCCGGACCGGGCCGCTGTAGGCGATCGTCGCGCCCACCAGTGCGGCGACCACCAGCAGGTGGACCAGGGTCAGCCGGTCGAGCGCCAGGGCCGCCGGGACGCTGAGCAGGGCCAGCAGCCGGACGGCGTCGGAGGCGACCAGCACCCGGCGGCGGTCCCACCGGTCGGCGACCGAGCCGCCGTGCACGCCGAGCAGCAGGGTGGCGGCCATCTGGACGGCGCCGAAGGCCCCGGCGGCGGTCGACGAGCCGGTGAGGGCGAGGACCAGCAGGGGGAAGGCGGTCTCGCCGATCATCAGGCCGAGGGTCGCGCAGGAGGTGCCGGCCCACAGGGCCTGGAACCGCAGGTTGCGCCGCAGCGGTACGGGCGGCGGCGGGTCCGCCGGTCCGGGCGCCGCCCGTACCGCTGCGGCCACTGCCCGTTCGGCCGCCGCCTGGCGCTCCGCCGCCTGCCGCTCCGCCGCCTGGCCGTCCGTCGTCGGCCCGTCCGTCGTCTGCCCGTCCGCCGTCCGCTCGGCCGTCGCCGTGGTGTGCTCCGTCATGGACCGACCCCCATCGTTCGCGTTCTCCGACACCGTTCACGCTATCGTGAATGATGGCGCGAGTGTGAGCAATTGCGCAAGGGTGAGCGCTCACCGGGGCGTGATTGCGTCCGGAGCGGCCGATCTGCGAGGGTGGCCCCGTGGCCGAGCACGAACGGGAACCCGCCGACGGGGACGAGCAGCAGCAGCCCACCACCTGGGTCAAGGAGCGCCAGGTGGGCGACGTCGCGGTGCTCAAGGCGTTGGCCGACCCGCTGCGCCTCGCCATCCTCGGCGCGTTGAAGACCGCCGAGGACCGTCCGCTGACCGCCAAGGAACTCGCCGCCGAGCTCGGCGAGCCGCAGACCAAGCTCTACCGGCACATCAAGCAGTTGGAGAAGGCCGGGCTGGTCCTGGTGGCCGGTACCCGACTGGTCTCCGGCATCGTGGAGAGCCGCTACCGGGTCGCCCAGGACTCCATCCGGCTCGCCCCGGAGATGTTCACCGCCGACTCCCCGGCCCGCTCCGAGGCGTACGACGCCATGCTGGCCGCGATCGACCGGGTCCGCGGCGAGTTCCGCGCCCATGTGGCCGACGGGCGGCTGGATTTCAGCCGCCCGCAGGGCGGTTCGGGCCCGTCGGCCGGGCTGTTCGCGCACTTCACCCTCCGGCTCGACCCCGACCGGCTGACCCGGCTCCGCGCCCAACTGGCCGAGATCTTCGACGGCTTGTCCGAAGAAGGTCCGAGTACGGCCGATGACGCCGTGGACGTGACCCTCTTCACCCTGCTCTACGGTCTCCGCGCGGGCACGGAACGATAAATTCCGGGCCGACTGTCGGTGCGGTGGGACAGCATGTCCGGCATGTCGTATGAACTCCAAGCGCTGATCGGCATGTTGGAGCTGCTGACGGTGGCGGCGGCGGAGGTGCCGGCGGCCCGGGTGGTGCCGCTGGCCCAGGGGCTGGCGCTCATCCCGGTCACCCCCGCCGTGCTGTCCGCGCTCCAGGGCGACGCCGCGGTGGCCAAGTCCGTCGGCGGGGCGGGATTCGGCGGGCACTCCGACGGGTTCGAACTCCGGCTCGCCGCCTGGTCCAAGGCCGGTCCGATCGCCTGCGTCGAGGCCGAGTACTTCGGTGGCGGTGGGACCCAGCGCGCCGCCGTCTGGTTCGACGGCCGGATCGTCCTGGGCCCGCTCGCCAGCGGCGAGTTCGAGCCCGCGCCGGCCGAGGGCACCCCGATCTCGCGTGCCCTGCGGTGGCTCGGCGGGTGCGTCGAACCGGGTCGGGCGGACGAGTTCGACTCGGTCGGGCTGGGGGCGCACCGCAGCACCGCGGAGTGGGCGGGGGGCTGAGCTGTCGTACGGCGCGTCGTACCGCGGCCCGGTCGGTGGGCCGGCGTTCGACGCGCCGCCGTTCGGCGTACCCGCGGTGGCCGGGTCCGGACGGCGACCGCACGGTGTGAGTCAGGCGATCTCGCCTGACTCGCACCGAGAGGAAGCAGTACCCATGCGTGCCACCCGGATGGCCGCCGCGCTGACCGCAGCCCTCGCGCTGACCATGGTCGCCACGGCGTCCGCCACCGCCGCCGGCCACGGAGCCGCGGCCCCCCGCACCACCGTTTCCGCCCCCGTCGTCCCGGTCGCCCCGGTGACCGTCCCGGCACCGCCGACCACCCTCCCGGTCGTCGACCCGCCCACGGTCCCCGACACCCCTGCCGTGCCGGACGCCCCTGCGGTCCCCGATGCCCCTGCCGTGCCGGACACTCCCGCCGTGCCGGGCGCCCCCGCCGTGCCCGGAACCCCGGCGCTCCCGGCGCTCCCCGCCGTCCCGGCCACGCCGGACCCGAGCGCGGCCCTTGGCGCGCTCGGCGACGTCGTCAAGCTGGTCACCGGCCTGCTCTCGACGGTGACCTCGGCCGTCCCCGACGTCGGAGGTCTCGTCCAGCAGCTCCTCGCCACGTTGCAGGGCCTGCTCGGCCAACTCCCGAGCGTGCCGACGCTGCCCACCGTCCCGGGCGCCGCCGCGAGCCCGTCCCGGCAGCTCCCCGGTTCCGCACCCGCGGGCCTCCAGGAGCAGCTCGACGCCCTGCGCGCCCAGGCGCAGGCGCTCACCGGCGGCGCCCACTCCCACCCCGTCGCCGACTGACCGTCATCGGTCGCCCGTGACCGGCCGGCCCCCGTCGGCCGCCGCGCAAGGCCCCGCTCCCCGGAGCGGGGCCTTGTCGTCGTCCCGGCGTTCTCCAACAGATCTTCCTGTCGCAGCGTCAGATGAGCACAGATCTTCATGTCGGCGCAGGAAATGGATCTAGCTTTTCCGTTTCCGACGGGCTACGGTCGTGCTCATGCCGGGCTTCGAACAGCCCGGCCGGGGTGGCGATTTCCGAGGTTCACGGGGGAACTTCCATGGCGTCCGGCCGTACGGTGGGTTACTTCGCGCTGCGCTCGATCGGCTGGCTGGTGGACAACCTCCTGGTCTTCGGGATCCCCCTGCTCTGCTACCGGGTGACCGGCGGGCTCACCTGGTCGGGCCTGGCCGTGGTGCTGACCTGGACGCCCCGGCTGCTCTCGCTGGCCGGCGCGGGCTACCTGGTGGACCGGCTGTCGATCCGCCAGATCTTCCTGGTCAGCGACGCGGGACGGCTCGCCCTGGCGGCCCTCTGCTGCCTGCTGATCCTGCTCCGGCCGAGCACCGCGGTGCCCGTGGTGCTGGTCTTCGGGATGCTGTCCGGCGCGTTCTTCGAGCAGACCTTCGTGGCCGGCGAGAAGGCCGGACGGCTGCTCACCCCGCCGGAGCGGGCGGCCCGCACCCAGTCGGTGCTGACCGGCCTGGAACAGGCCGCCATCATCGCCGGGCCCGCCCTCGGCGGACTGCTGCTGCTCTTCCCGCCGGTGGTGTTCGTCGCCACGGCGGGAGCCGGCTACGCGGTCAGCCTGCTGCTCGCCCTCGCCCTGCCCGAGGGCAAGGCCGACCCGGACGCGGCGCCGTCCCCGCTGGCCGGCCTGCGCCGGACCGTACGGGATCCGGTGCTGCGCAGCGTGGTGCTGCTGACCATGGGGCTGAACTACCTGCTCAGCCTGCTGATCGGCAGCGCCCCGGCGCTGGTCGCCACCCGGTACGGCGTCTCGGAGAGCGCGCTCGGCTTCGTCTACTCGGCGGCCGGTGTCGCCTCGATCGCGGTGGTCGGCGTCGCCCCCTGGCTGATCGGCCGGCTCGGACTGTGGCGCTACGGCATCGGCCTGGCCCTCGCCTCCGCGCTGGTCTGCCTGGGGCTGTCCGCGGCCCCGGACCTGGCGCTGTTCGGCGTCGCCCTCGGGGTGTTCCTGGCCCTGGACTCGCTGTTCAGCGTCTACCTGCGCACCACCAGGGCCGAGCGGGTGCCGACCGGGGAGTACGGCAGCGCGGTCGCCGCGTTCGGCCTGCTGCTGGTGGCGCCGATGCCCGTCGCCGGGGCCACCCTCGCGCTGGCCGGCTCCTCGGTCGACCCGGCCACCCTGCTGCGGGTGGCCGCGGTCGGGGCGCTGGTCCTGACCCTCGCACTGCTGCCCGGGCTGGCCCGGGCCGGCCGCCCGGCCCCCGCCGACCCCCACCACCCGCACGACCCCCACCCCCACGACGCCGGAGCGGCGACCGTGGCCCACGAACGGGAAGACATAGCACGATGACCAAGCATTCCGACCGGCGCATCCTCGTGATCGAAGCCCTCTCGGGGGGTGTGCTGCTGGTCGAGGCCGCCCTGGACCTGGGGATCGGCGTCGTGGTCGCCAGCGCGGACACCGAGGACCGGGTGATGCCCGCGCACCTGCGCGACCGCATCGACGAGCTGGTGACCGTCGAGACCAACGACCTGCCCGCACTGCTCGCCGCGGTCCGCGAACTGCACCAGCGCCTCCCGCTGGCCGCGGTCTTCCCCGGCTGCGACGTCTACGTCCCCAACGCCGCGCACCTCGCCGCCGAGCTGGGCCTGACCGGCCTGGACGTGCGGACGGTGGAGCAGGTCCGGGACAAGACCCGGATGCGCGAGGCGGTCGAGGCCGCCGGGCTGCGCAGCCCGCGCTTCCTGGAGGTGAGCTCCGACGAGCACCTCGCGAAGGCCGCCGAGCACACCGGCTTCCCGTGCGTGGTCAAGCCGGTGGACCAGTCCGGCAGCCTCCACGTCTCGGTGGTCCACGACCTGGACCAGCTGACCGCCGCGTACCGCCGGCTCAGCACCGACGACTTCGTCGACCTCGGCCGCCCGATGATCGAGCGGGCCCTGGTCGAGGAGTACCTGGACGGGCCGGAGTACAGCGTCGAGGGCTACGTCCTCGACGGCACGACCACCGTCGTCGCGGTGACCGAGAAGCTCCTCGCGCCGGAGCCGTACTTCGCCGAGATCGGCCACCAGCTGCCCGCCGCCCTGTCGGCCGAGGCGTCGGCCGCGATCGAGGCGTACGTCCAGGGTGTCGTCCGGGCGGTCAACCTCACCGTCGGGCCGTTCCACTGCGAACTGCGGCTCACCGCCCAGGGCCCGGCCCTGGTCGAGATCGGCGCCCGGATGGGCGGCGACCGGATCGCCGAACTGGCCCAGCTCGCCACCGGCGTCAGCCTGCCCAGGGTCTGGCTGGCCGGGCTGCTCGGCCTCGACCCGGGGGAGGCCGGCGCCTTCGGCGAGCCGGTCGCGGCGGTCGCCGGCATCCACTTCTTCACCGCCCCCGGCGAGACCCGCTTCGACCGGGCCGCCGGCCTGGACACCGCGGCCGCCCTGCCGGGCGTGCGCGAGGTCCGGCTCGACCTCGCCCCGGGCGACCCGATCCACCCGCACCTGGACGACTTCCGCTGCCGGCTCGGCCAGGCGGTCTTCACCGCCGACTCCCCGGCCGCCGCCACCGCGCTGCGCGGCGCGGTCGACGCCGCCGTCCGGATCAACCCGCAAGCGGAGGAGGAACGGTGAGCGAGCTCCTCGACTACCTGGCGGTCGGCGCCGGCCCGGCCAACCTCAGCCTGGCCGCCCAGGCCGAAGCCCACCCGGGCACCACCGGACTGCACCTGGACCGCCGCGAACGGCCCGCCTGGCACCCGGGGCTGCTGCTCCCCGACGCCACCCTGCAGAACTCGCCGTTCAAGGACCTGGTCACCCCGGTCGACCCGACCAGCCGGTTCTCCTTCCTGGCCTTCCTCGCCGCCAAGGGCCGGTTCTACCAGTTCCTGACCGCCCGCTTCCCGGCCGTCCACCGCGCCGAGTTCAACCAGTACCTCGGCTGGGTGGCCGACCAGCTCGGCGACACCGTCCGCTACGACCACGACGTGACGGAGGTCCGCTTCCACGGCGACCACTTCGAGACCGAGACCTCCCGGGGCAGCTTCCGCTCCCGGCACCTCGTCCTCGGCGCGGGCCCGCAGCCGTACCTCCCGCCGGTGCTGGAGGGCGCCACCGGACCGGCCGTGTTCCACTCCAGCGAGTTCGTCCAGCACGCCGAGGCACTGGCCGGCCGCCGGGTCGCCGTGGTCGGCGGCGGGCAGAGCGGCGCCGAGATCGTCCGCCACCTGCTGGTCGGCCAGACCCGCCCGGAGCGGGTCACCTGGGTCAGCCGGCGGCCCGGCTTCCTGCCGCTGGACGAGTCGGCCTTCACCAACGACCTGTACCTGCCGGAGGCCGCCCAGGACTTCTTCGGACGGCCCAAGGAGCAGCGGGCCGCCCTGCTGGCCGAGCAGAAGTACGCCAGCGACGGCGTCAACGAGGGCCTGCTGGCCGAGCTGTACCGGATCGTCTACCTGACCAGCCACGTCGAGGGGCGTCCGGAGCTGATCCGGCTGCTGCCCGGGCACGAGGTCGCCGGGCTCGCCGAACAGGCCGACGGGCTGCGCCTGGAGCTCAAGTCCGCCGAGGCCGAGACCGCGGTGGACTGCGACGCGGTCGTGCTGGCGACCGGCTACGTCCAGCAACTGCCCCAGTGCCTGGGCGCGTTGACCGGACGGCTGCGGCTGGAGGACGGGCTCCCGGTCGTCCGGGCGGACTACTCGGTGGAGTGGGACGGGCCGGACGACCACCGGATCTACCTGCAGAACGGTGCCCGGCACGCGTTCGGCATCACCGATCCCAACCTCGGCCTGCTCGCCTGGCGCAGCCGGGTGATCCTCGACAGCATCCGTACGAACGGGGGTTCTTGACGATGCATCAGCTAAATGGGACGACGGGCCCGGGTGCCGGGGCCGAGGGGCGGTCCGTCGAGGTCCGCTACCTCGCACCCGACGTCGACGAGACCGGCACCTCCAGCCTGGAGGCCGACCTGGACGCGGCCGAGGTCCTCGCGGCCGTCGGCCGGCTGCCCGTCAACCTGGCGGTGTTCACCGTGCCCCCGCACTCGGCCACCATGGCCGACTGCCACGCCTCGCAGGAGCTGTGGCTGGTCCAGCACGGCCACGGGGTGATCACCTGCGGCGGCCGCGAGCACCCGGCCCGCCCGGGCGGGCTGTACGCGCTCCCGGGCGGCGAGGAGCACCGGCTGCACACCGCCGACGAGGAGATGACGGTGCTCTCCATCTGGTGGCGGGGGGCCGACGCATGAACGCGCGCGGAACGTACGACCTCGCGGTGATCGGCACCGGCATCGTCGGCGCCACCGCCGTCGGCCTGGCCGCGCTGCGCCACCCGGACGCCTCGGTGGTCGCGGTCTGCGCGGGCGCCGTGCACGACGGCTCGACCGTCCGCTCGCTCGCGGTGGACATCCCGGCCGGGCGGACTGAGGAGCAGCGGGCGCTGGCCCGCCGCAGCCTCGAACTCCGGGCCGAACTGGCCGGGCTCGCACCGGCGTTGAACGCCCGGGTGCGGCGCGCGTACTGGGTGCTGCCGGCCGGTGGCGCGGCCGGCGTCGACGACCAGCTGGTCGGCGACGCGCTGGCGCCCTGCCGGTCCGAGCAGGAGGAGCGGCTGCGGGCCGTGTTCGGCGGACCGGTCGGCGGGGCGGGCACCGAGCTGCGGCGCTCCGCCGAGGCGACGTTCTCCGAACCCGCCGAGGCCGTCGAGCAGTTGCTCCGGCCCCTCACCGACGGGGCCCCCGCCGACGGCCCGCGGCGCGACCTGGCCGAGGGCTTCGCGGTGCGCGCCGTCGAGCCCTGCGCGGACGGCTACCGGCTGATCGCCGAGGACGGCGGCGAACTGACCGCCCGCCGGGTGCTGGCCGCCCCCGGCGCCGCCACCCTGACCGGCCCGTTCGCCGCGACGGCGAAGCGGTTCGGCGCCCGGACCAAGAAGATCGTCGCCTACCGGCTGCGCGGCGGAGAGCCCGGCGGGCACCGCCCGCTGCTGGTGCTGGACGAGCCGGACGCCTTCCTGCTGCCCGTCGGGGAGGGCCGGGACTGGTGCTACAGCATCACCAGCACCGACTGGGACTGCCCGTCCGAGCGCACCCGGCTGGCGCCGAACCCCGCCGACCGGGCGCTGGCCGAGGCCATCCTGGCCGAGCAACTCCCCGGATTCCGGCCAGAGTTCACCGGCTGCCGGACCGGCGCCGACCTCTACCTGCCGGACTTCGCCCCGCTGATCACCCCGCTGGACGGCCTGGACGGCGTCGTCCTGGCGACCGGTGGCGCGGGCTCCGGCTTCCGGCTCGCCCCGGCCATGGCCGAGGGCGCGCTCGCCCTGCTGGGCCTCGACTGACCTCCCGACAGCACCTGAGGACCACGATGCGAACCAACGCCACCCCCCGTCACTACCTGCTCGTCCCCCCGGAGCCCACCCCCAACGGGCACCTGCACCTGGGCCACATCGCCGGCCCCTTCCTGCGGGTGGACGCGCTCGCCCGCTTCCTGCGGATGCGCGGCGACCGTCCGGCGATCATGACCGGCACCGACGCCTACGAGCCCTGGGTCGCCATGAAGGCCCGGGTCGACGGCGTCGACCCGGGCGAGGTCGTCGCCCACTACCACGAGGTCATGCAGGCCGACCTCGCCGCGCTGCGGATCGGCATGGACGAGTTCGTCAACCCCGCCGAGGAGCCCTGGCACGGCCTGTTCCAGCGCGAGATCGACGAGAGCGTCGCCCGGCTGGACGCCCGCGGCGCGGTGAGCACGCTGATCGAGAAGGTCCCGTACGAGCCGACCGCCGGCCGCTTCGTGGTCGGCCCGCTGCTGCTCGGCCGCTGCCCGGACTGCGGCACCGAGGTGGCCAGCTACTTCTGCGAGGGCTGCGGCGCGCACTTCCGCCCGGAGGAGGTGGTCGAGCCGCGCCCGCGGCTGGCCACGGACGCCGACTGGCAGTGGCGGCAGATCGCCACCCGCTTCCTGCGCACCGCCGGACTGGCCGAACTGGAGCCCGAGTTCGACCGCCTGGACCTCGCCGAGCGGTACCGCTCGACCGTCCGGGCGCTGCTCGGCCGGGGCGGCGCCACCATCCGGCTGAGCGTCCCCGAGACCTGGGGGATGGCGCTGGCCGGCGGCGAGGACGGCGTCCCGTCCAGCCTGTTCTCGTACACCGGCGGCTTCATGTTCGCCCGGCTGCTCGGCGAGATCCACCGGCAGCGGATCGGCGCCGAGGTCAACTCCTTCTCGCCCGACTCCGACGTGGTCACGGTGACCAGCCTCGGCTGCGACAACGTGGTGTCCGCGCTGATCTGCATCAACGCCGTCGCCCTGGTGCACGGGGACACCCGGCCCTACGACCGGGTGCTGATCAACGAGTTCTACCAGCTGGCCGGGGAGAAGTTCTCCACCAGCCGCCGGCACGCGATCACCGCCTCGGGCGTCGCGAAGGTCCGCGGGCTGACCCCGGACGCCGTCCGCTACCACCTCGCCCTGGTCAACCCGGAGACCTCGCAGACCAGTTTCGAGCCCAAGGAGTTCCTGGACGCCGTCAACCACCGGCTGGCCGGCGTCCTGGAGGACCGGATCGCCGCCGCCTGGGAGCGGCTGCCGGCCGAACCGGCGGCGCTCCCCGCGCCGGAGCTGGCCGCGCTCGACGAGCACCTGGACCGGCTGGAGCGCGCCCTGGATGGCCCGACCGTGCGGATGGCCGAGGCCGGCGCGGTGCTGGACTCCTGGATCGACCGGATCGCCGCCCTCCCCGAGGCCGACCGCACCCCCGACCAGGGCTACTGGTGGCTCAAGGGACTGGCCCTGCTGGGCTTCCCGATCATGCCGGACTTCGCCGCTGACCTCTGGCGCCGGCTCGGCGGCACCGGCGACCCGGGCTTCGCCGCCTTCCCGGAGCGCCCGGCCCCGGCCACCGTCGCGCACCGGCGGTGGTTCACCCCGGTCACCGCGGCCGACTTCGCCGCCTGCCTGCCGGAAACCCTGAGCTGATCCCCACCACCCCTTCGGAGCCCCCGCGTGCCTGAACACCCGCACTACCTGGTCGTCAACCGGTACGACGACGAGGACGCCGAGTACCGGCGGTACTGCGCCGGCCACCCCTGCGACCTCTCGGTCGTCACCACGCCCGACGGGGTGCCCGCGCTCGGCCCGATCGAGCCCGGGCGCGTGGTCACCGTGCCCGACCTGGAGTTCGCCACCGTCCTGGCGGCCGCGCTGGAACTGCGGGAGCGGCACGGCGCCTTCGACGGCGTGGTCGGCCTGTCGGAGTACGACGTGCTGACGGCCGCCCGGGTGCGCGAGGCGGTCGGCGCCCCCGGCCCCTCGGCCGACCTGGTGCGGGCGTTCAAGGACAAGGTGGTGATGAAGGAGCGGGTGGCCGCGGCCGGACTGGCGGTGCCGCGGTTCGCCGCGCTGGCGGGCGGCGCGTCGGCCGCCGAGCTGGAACGCGCGGTCGGCTTCCCGATGGTCCTCAAGCCGCGGGCCCGCGCCGGTTCGGCCGGCGTCCGGATCGTCCACGACTCCGCCGCCCTGACGGCGGCGCTCGCGGAGACCGACGCCGAGGAGTACGAGTGCGAGGAGTACGTCTCCTCGGAGATCTACCACGTCGACGGGGTGCTCGCGGACGGCCGCGAGCACTTCGTCAGCGTCTCCGGCTACGTCAACACCCCGCTGGAGTTCACCGAGGGCCGCCCGCTCGGCTCGGTGTTCCTGGACCCGGGCGCGCTGCGGGACGAGCTCGCCGCCTTCGCGCTGGCCTGCGTCCGGGCGCTCGGCCTGCAGACCGGCTGCTTCCACCTGGAGGTGATCCGCCGGCCGAACGGCGAACCGGTCTTCCTGGAGGTCGGCATGCGCCCGGGCGGCGCCGAGGTCCCCTTCGTCCATCGGGAGGTGCACGGCATCGACCTGATGGCGGAGACCTTCCGCACGGTGCTCGGCCTCCCGCTGGAGTCGGCCGGCCGCGGCTTCGAGCACGCCAGCGCCGGCTGGGTCGTCATGCCCGAGCCCGCGGTCCGGCCCGCCCGGGTGCTGGACCGCACCCCGATGAAGGGCGTGGTCCCGCAGGTGTACGCCGAGGTGCTGCCCGAGCCCGGCGCCGTGTACGACGGCACCGGCGGCTACTTCCACGTCCCGGGCCGCTTCCGGCTGACCGGGCCGGACGAGCGGAGCGTGCGGGCCGCGGCCCGCCGGATCATGGCCGAGTACCGGCTCGACGTCGAACCCGCCCGCCCGTGACGACCGCCCCCGTGACGACCGCCCCCGTGACGACCAAACCCCGTTCCGGCAACCCCGTTCCAATGGAGGACCAGCACCCGATGACCCCGCAGCGTCGACACGACCCCGAGCTCCGCGCCTTCGCCAGCGACAACTACGCGGGCGTCCACCCCGAGGTGTTGGCGGCGATCGCCGTCGCCAACGGCGGCCACCAGGTCAGCTACGGCGAGGACGTCTACACCGAGCACCTCCAGGAGGTGTTCCGCGACCACTTCGGCCCGTCCGCCGAGGTGTTCCCGGTGTTCAACGGCACCGGCGCCAACGTGGTCGCGCTGCAGGCCATGATGGACCGCCGGGACGCCCTGGTCTGCGCCGAGAGCGCGCACGTCAACGTGGACGAGGGCGGTGCGCCGGAGGTGATGGCCGGCCTCAAGCTGCACACCGTCCCGGCCTGGGACGGCAAGCTCACCCCCGAGCTGATCGACCGCCAGGCCTACGGCTTCGACAACGAGCACCGGGCCCGCCCCGCCGTCGTCTCGATAGCCCAGTCCACCGAGGTCGGCACCTGCTACACGCCCGAGGAGATCCGGGCGATCTGCGACCACGCGCACGGCCTGGGCATGAAGGTCTACCTCGACGGCGCCCGGCTGGCCAACGCCGCCGCCACCCTGGGCGTCCCGATGCGGGCCTTCACCACCGACGCCGGCGTGGACGCCTTCTCGCTCGGCGGCACCAAGAACGGCCTGCTGCTCGGCGAGGCGGTCGTGGTGCTGAACCCGGAGGCCGTCCAGGGCATGCGCTACCTGCGCAAGACCTCGATGCAGCTGGCCTCCAAGATGCGCTTCGTCTCGGTCCAGTTCGAGGCCCTCCTGGGCACCGACCTCTGGCTGCGCAGCGCCTCCCACGCCAACGCGATGACCCAGCGGCTGTTCACGGCCGTCCGGGACCTGCCCGGCATCCGGATCGACCGCCCGGTGCAGGCCAACCAGATCTTCGCCGTGCTGCCGCCGGCCGCCACCGAGGCCCTGCAGAAGCGCTTCCGCTTCTACACCTGGGACGTGCAGAGCGGCGAGGTCCGCTGGATGACCTCCTTCGACACCACCGAGGCCGACGTCGACGCCTTCGCCGCCGCGATCGCCGAGGAGCTTGCCGCAGCGCTCTGACCGCCCGGCCGCCCGGCCGTCCCGCTGCCCTGCCGCACTGGTCGTGCCGGCCCCACCGGCCGCACCGATGCGAACGGCCCCGCCCCCGGACCGGGAGCGGGGCCGTGCCGTCCTGCCGCCCACCCGCGCACGGGGGCGGGCCGGCCGGGGGTCGACTAGCGGTAGTTCACGTACTGGATCGCGAAGTCGAGGTCCTTGCCCTTGAGCAGGGCCTGGACGGCCTGGAGGTCGTCGCGGCTCTTGGAGCTGACGCGCAGCTCGTCGCCCTGGACCTGGGCCTTGACGCCCTTCGGGCCCTCGTCCCGGATGATCTTCGCGACCTTCTTGGCATCCTCCGTGGTGATGCCCTCCTTGATGTCCGCGAAGATCTTGTACTCCTTGCCGGACAGCTGCGGCTCACCGGCGTCCAGAGCCTTCAGCGACAGGCCGCGCTTGACGAACTTCGTCTGCAGCACGTCCAGGATGGCGAGCACGCGCTCCTCGCCGTTGGCCTTCATCTCGATCTTCTCGCCGGAGCGCTTGATCTCGCCGCCCACGCCCTTGAAGTCGAAGCGGGTGGCGATCTCGCGGGAGGTCTGGTTGATCGCGTTGTCGACCTCCTGCCACTCGACCTTCGAGACGATGTCGAAACTGGAGTCGGCCATGGGTGTTGGTCTCCTTGATGCTCTGGCTTCACTGACACGGCCCGCCCCACCGGGCGCCCGCCGCCCAAGCCTATCCAGCGTCACCCGGGCCCCGCCCGTGACCGCCGCGCGGCGGTCCTTGATCGTCGCGTGATCTACCGAGTGGCGTAGCACCCCCCGGGATCAGGTATGGTTTACCACGTCGAACGGCGCCGCGAGGCCCCGCGAGACACCATCCTGGCTGGTTGCCCGAGCGGCCAAAGGGAGCAGACTGTAAATCTGTCGCGCAAGCTACGCAGGTTCGAACCCTGCACCAGCCACAGGATAGAGAACAGCCCCCGATCTGCGGAAACGCGGATCGGGGGCTTTTTCGTGCGGTCCGGGCGGAATCGAACGGCGGGGCCGTCCGGGTGCGGCCGCCTGGCACTTATTGCACATTGCTTGCAATTACCTTTCCCAGGCAGCAGAGTGGGAGCCCGGGGGTGGGAGTCCTTCGACCGAGCTGATCGTCTTCCCAACCGGCGCCCGCCGGGACAACGGCTCACCCCACCCCCGCCAAGACCCCCTCCCGCCGTACGGCCGCGGCGTCAAGGCCGCGTCAAGGGCGCTGGTGACGGCGTCAGGAACGCGTAGGGGACGGGCGCGCCCCGGGCGCGCGAACCGCAGGATTCGGAGAACTACCGACTGCGGAGGTCCGTCCGATGTCCAGCGCCATCTCCACCCCGGCCGTCACGGCCGACGAACCGCCGGACACCGGGGCGGGCGACGAGCGGCACCGGCTCAGCGCGCTCGGCGGCCTGGCGGCGCTGTCGCTGGACGCGATGGCCTCGGTGGCCTACGGCCCGGAGTCGATCGTGCTGGTGCTGGCCGCGGCCGGCGCGTACGGGCTGGGCTTCACGGTGCCGGTCACGGTGGCGATCGCCGTCCTGCTCGCGGTGCTGGTCGCCTCCTACCGGCAGGTGATCGCGGCCTTCCCGGACGGCGGCGGCTCGTACGCGGTCGCCAAGGCCCACCTGGGGCGCCGGACGGCGCTGACCGCGGCTGCCTCGCTGGTGATCGACTACATCCTGAACGTCGCGGTCTCGGTGACCGCCGGAGTGGCGGCCCTGACCTCCGCCATCCCCGGCCTGTACGACGACCGGGTCTGGCTCTGCCTGGGCGTGCTCGCCCTGGTGACCGCCGTCAACCTGCGCGGCATCGCCGAGTCGGCCCGCTGGTTCCTGGTGCCGACCGCCGTCTTCGTGCTCTCCATCCTGGCGATCATCGTGGTCGGCCTGTTCCGGGACGCCCCGGCCAGCACCGCGGCCGCCGCCGGCCACGCCTCGGTGCTCGCCGAGAACGCCACCGCGGTCGGCGCGCTGCTGCTGCTCAAGGCCTTCGCGGCCGGTTGTTCCGCGCTGACCGGCGTCGAGGCGGTGGCCAACGCCGTCCCCTCCTTCCGGACCCCGCGGGTGAAGCGGGCCCAGCACACCGAGGTCGCGCTGGGCGCCCTGCTCGGCGTGATGCTGATCGGCCTGGCCGTGCTGATCGGCCGCTTCCACCTCCAGCCGGTCGACGGCGTCACCGTGCTCGCCCAGCTCGCGGACGCCTCGCTCGGCCACGGCGCCGGCTTCTTCGTGGTCCAGTTCGCCACCGTGGTCCTGCTCGGCCTCGCCGCCAACACCTCCTTCGGCGGCCTGCCGGTGCTGATGGACCTGCTCGCCCGGGACAACCACCTCCCGCACGTCTTCGCGCTGCGCGCCGACCGCCAGGTGTACCGGTACGGCGTGCTGTTCCTGGCCGCGGTGTCGGCCGCGCTGCTGGTCGGCTCCGGCGGCGACGTCAACGACCTGGTGCCGCTCTTCTCGATCGGCGTGTTCGTCGGCTTCACCATCTGCCAGGTCGGCATGGTCCGGCACTGGCACCTGAACCGCCCGGCCGGCTGGCGGTGGAGGGCCGCGCTGAACGGCTTCGGCGCGGTGCTGACCGGCGTCGCGAGCCTCGTGGTGACCGGCACCAAGTTCACCGAGGGCGCCTGGGGCATCGTGGTGGCCCTGCCCCTGCTGGTGGTGCTGTTCGAGGCGATCCACCGCAGCTACGGGCGGATCGGCGAGCGGCTGGAACTCGGCCGGGTGCCGGGCGCGGTGACCCGCCGGCGCAGCCTGGTGGTGGTCCCGGTGACGGCCATCACCCGGCTCACCCGGGACGGCCTGTCGGCGGCGCTCTCGCTGGGCGACGAGGTGTTCGCGGTGACCGTGGTGCACGATCCGGCGGACGCCGAGGCGCTGCGCCGGGACTGGGAGCTGTGGCAGCCCGGCGTGCCCCTGCTGGAGATCGCGGAGGACCACCGGCGGCTCGGCCAGCCGATCGCCGACTTCGTCAACCGACTGGGCGAGGAGCACGCCTACGACCGGCTCACCGTGCTGATCCCCGAGGTCGAGCCCGCGCACTGGTGGCAGCGGGCGCTGCAGAACCGGCGCGGCGCCGTGATCGACCGCGCCCTGCGCCGGCACACCGACGCGGTGGTCTGCCGGCTGCGGATGCGGATGTGACCCGACTGCCCCGGTAGGGGCGACGGACGGGCCCCGGTACGACGCCGTGTCGGACCGGGGCCCGGCGCGTGCCCGCGCGAAGCGCGCTGCCCGAAGCGCGCTGCCCGAAGCGCGCTGCCCGAAGCGCGCCGCTCGAAGCGCGCCGCTCGAAGCGCCCCAGGTCTCGGCCCGATCACAGTGGTCTCGGCCCGGTGAAGCGGGCGTCAAGGTCGCGTCAACGGACCGCTGTCACCCGTATGGAGGGCGTCAGGGCTCCCTAACGCACCTTAGACGGCTGATTTGCTTCCTCTGCCGGTCGTCCGCCGGCGCCGTACGGAGGCCATTCGGCCCGGTCGCGGCATCTCCCGAACCACGCTGGTGGAGCCCATGTCCGATCTCATCTACGTCGGTGTCACGGTCGCCGTGTTCGCCGTCATCGCCCTGATCGCGCGGGGGGTGGAGAAGCTGTGAGCGCCGAGAACATCGCTGGTCTGGTCGTGGCCGTCGCTCTCGTCGGCTACCTCGTCGTGGCGCTGATCTTCCCGGAGAAGTTCTGACATGGGATCCACTCTCGCGGGCTGGTCGCAGGCCCTCGCCCTCGTCGGCGCGCTGGCCCTGTGCTACCGCCCCCTTGGCGACTACATCGCCAAGCTCCTCACCACCTCCAAGCACCTCAGAGCCGAGCGCGGCATCTACAAGCTGATCGGGGTCGACGGTGACGCCGACCAGCGCTGGCCGGTGTACCTGCGCTCGGTGCTGGCCTTCTCGGCCGTCTCGGTGCTCTTCCTCTACGGCCTGATCCGGCTCCAGGGCTACCTGCTGCTGAACCTGGGCGTCCCGCAGATGGAGGGCCACCAGGCCTGGAACACCGCGATCTCCTTCGTCACCAACACCAACTGGCAGTCCTACAGCGGCGAGTCCGCGATGGGCCACCTGGTGCAGATGGCGGGCCTGGCGGTGCAGAACTTCGTCTCCGCGGCCGTCGGCATCGCCGTCGTCGCCGCGCTGATCCGGGGCTTCACGCGCAACCGCACCGACCGGGTCGGCAACTTCTGGGTGGACCTCGTCCGGATCAACCTGCGGCTGCTGCTGCCGCTGGCGTTCGTCTTCGCCCTGGTCCTGGCCGCCAACGGCCTGATCCAGAACTTCCACGGCTTCACCGAGGCGCACACCCTCACCGGTGAGATCCAGAAGATCCCGGGCGGCCCGGTGGCCTCCCAGGAGGTCATCAAGGAACTCGGCACCAACGGTGGCGGCTTCTTCAACGCGAACTCCTCGCACCCGTTCGAGAACTCCACCGGTTTCACCAACTGGATCGAGATCTTCCTCATCCTGCTGATCCCGTTCGCCCTGCCCCGGACCTTCGGCCGGATGGTGGGCGACAACCGCCAGGGCTACGCCATCGTCGCGGTGATGGGTCTGTTCTGGGTGGCCTCGACCGCTCTGATGACCCTCGCCGAGTCGCAGCACCACGGCACCGCCCTGCAGGCCGCCGGCAGTGCGATGGAGGGCAAGGAGCAGCGCTTCGGGATCGCGGCCAGTGCCTTGTTCGCCACGTCGACCACCCTGACCTCGACCGGTGCGGTGAACTCGTTCCACGACTCGTTCACGCCGTTCGGCGGCGGTCTGACGATCTTCAACATGATGCTGGGCGAGATCGCGCCCGGCGGTGTGGGCTCCGGCCTGTACGGCATGCTGATCCTCGCCGTCGTGGCCGTGTTCGTCGCCGGCCTGATGGTCGGCCGCACCCCCGAGTACCTGGGCAAGAAGCTCGGCGGCCGGGAGATGAAGTTCGCCTCGCTGTACATCCTCACCACCCCGACCATCGTGCTGGTCGGCACGGGCGTGGCGATGGCGCTGCCGGGCGAGCGGGCCGGGATGCTCAACTCGGGCGCCCACGGCTTCTCCGAGGTGCTGTACGCCTTCACCTCGGCCGCCAACAACAACGGTTCGGCCTTCGCGGGCATCACCGTCAACACGGACTGGTACGACACGGCGCTGGGCCTGTGCATGGTGTTCGGCCGCTTCCTGCCGATCGTCTTCGTCCTGGCGCTGGCCGGGTCGCTCGCCCAGCAGCAGCCGGTGCCGGCCACTCCGGGCACCCTGCCCACCCACAAGCCGCTGTTCGTGGGCCTGCTGTCGGGCGTGATCCTGATCGTCGTCGGCCTCACCTACTTCCCGGCCCTGGCCCTCGGGCCGCTCGCGGAAGGTCTCTCCTGATGTCCACCCCTACGCTCAACCCCGCACCGGCCGACAAGGCCGAGCCCGCCGCGCCGCACAGAGTGCAGAGCGGCCTCCTCGACCCGAAGCTGATCGTCGCCTCCCTGCCGGACGCGGTGAAGAAGCTCGACCCCCGGGTGATGGTCAAGAACCCGGTGATGTTCGTGGTCGAGGTGGGCTCGGTGGTCACCACCGTCTCCGCGATCGCCGACCCGTCCGTGTTCGCCTGGGCGATCACCGTCTGGCTCTGGCTCACCACGATCTTCGCCAACCTGGCGGAGGCCGTCGCCGAGGGCCGCGGCAAGGCCCAGGCCGACACCCTGCGCAAGACCAAGACCGAGAGCGTCGCCCGCCGGCTCACCGACTGGCCCGCCACCCAGGCCGAGGAGGAGGTGCCCGGCACCGCGCTCCGGCTCGGTGACCACGTGGTGGTCGAGGCCGGTCAGGTCATCCCCGGCGACGGCGACGTGGTCGAGGGCGTCGCGTCCGTCGACGAGTCGGCGATCACCGGTGAGTCCGCGCCGGTCATCCGCGAGTCCGGCGGCGACCGCTCCGCGGTGACCGGCGGCACCAAGGTGCTGTCCGACCGGATCGTGGTGAAGATCGCCTCGGAGCCCGGCAAGTCCTTCATCGACCGGATGATCGCCCTGGTCGAGGGCGCCGCCCGGCAGAAGACGCCGAACGAGATCGCGCTCAACATCCTGCTGGCCTCGCTGACCATCGTCTTCCTGGTCGCGGTCGTCACCCTCCAGCCGATGGCGACCTTCGCGGGCGCCCCGCAGTCGATGATCGTCCTGGTCGCCCTGATCGTGGCGCTCATCCCGACCACGATCGGCGCGCTGCTCTCCGCGATCGGCATCGCGGGCATGGACCGCCTGGTCCAGCGCAACGTGCTGGCGATGTCCGGCCGCGCCGTCGAGGCCGCCGGCGACGTCAACACCCTGCTGCTCGACAAGACCGGCACCATCACCCTGGGCAACCGCCAGGCCGCCGAGTTCCTGCCCGCCCCGGGCGTGTCCACGGACGAACTGGCCGGCGCCGCCCAGCTCTCCTCGCTCGCCGACGAGACTCCCGAGGGCCGCTCGATCGTGGTCCTGGCCAAGACCGAGTACGGTCTGCGGGCCCGCGCCCAGGGCGAGTTGACGCACGCCACCTGGGTCCCGTTCACCGCCCAGACCCGGATGTCGGGCGTGGACCTGGACGAGGCCGACGGCGTCCACCAGGTCCGCAAGGGCGCGGCCGGCTCGGTCTCCAACTGGGTGACCGAGAACGGCGGTTCGGTCGGCGGCGAGGTCGCCGCGCTGGTCGACGGCATCTCCGCCGCCGGTGGCACCCCGCTGGTGGTGGCGGCCAAGGTCGGCAGCAGGCCGGCCCGCGTCCTGGGGGTCATCCACCTCAAGGACGTGGTCAAGGAGGGCATGCGGGAGCGCTTCGACGAGCTGCGCCGGATGGGCATCAAGACCATCATGATCACGGGCGACAACCCGCTGACCGCCAAGGCGATCGCGGAGGAGGCCGGCGTGGACGACTTCCTCGCCGAGGCCACGCCTGAGGACAAGATGGCCCTGATCAAGAAGGAGCAGGAGGGCGGCAAGCTGGTCGCGATGACCGGCGACGGCACCAACGACGCCCCCGCGCTCGCCCAGGCCGACGTCGGCGTCGCGATGAACACCGGGACCATGGCGGCCAAGGAGGCCGGCAACATGGTCGACCTGGACTCCAACCCGACCAAGCTGATCGAGATCGTGGAGATCGGCAAGCAGCTGCTGATCACCCGCGGTGCGCTGACCACCTTCTCGATCGCCAACGACGTGGCCAAGTACTTCGCGATCATCCCCGCGATGTTCGCCGGGGTCTACCCGGGCCTGCGGCACCTCAACATCATGGGCCTGCACAGCCCGCAGTCCGCGATCACCTCGGCGATCATCTTCAACGCCCTGGTCATCGTCGGCCTGATCCCGCTCGCCCTGCGCGGCGTGAAGTACCGCCCGTCCGACGCCAGTTCACTGCTGCGCCGCAACATCGGGGTCTACGGGTTCGGCGGTCTGGTGGTGCCGTTCGTCGGCATCAAGCTGATCGACCTGATCGTCCAGTTCATCCCCGGCCTCAGCTGACGCAGGGAAGGAGAGAAGCACCATGTCCAAGCCCCTGCCGACGACCGTCCGCACCCACTTCACCGCACTGCGCGTGCTGCTGGTGCTCACGGTGATCCTCGGAGTCGCCTACCCGTTGCTGGTCACCGGGATCAGCCAGGTCGCGTTCAGTGACAAGGCCAACGGCTCGCTGGTGAAGTCCGACGGGAAGGTGATCGGTTCCAGCCTGCTCGGCCAGAACTACAACCTCCCCAAGAAGAACCCGGACGACCCGAAGGAGGAGCCGGTGCCGGACCCGAAGTGGTTCCAGCCCCGCCCCTCCGCCAACAACTACGCCGGCGACAGCTCCGGCGCCAGCAACCTCGGTCCGAACAGCGACGACCTGCTCAAGGCCGTCAACGACCGCCGCGCCGCCGTCGCCGAGTTCGACGGCGTCGACCCGGCGAGCGTCCCGGCCGACGCGCTGACCGCCTCCGGCTCCGGCCTCGACCCGCACATCTCGGTGGCCTACGCCGAGGAGCAGGTGAACCGGGTCGCCAAGGAGCGCAAGCTGCCGGTGGAGACGGTCACCAAACTGGTCCGTACGTACACCGAGAGCCGCTCGCTCGGCTTCCTCGGCAACGAGGGCGTCAACGTCGTCCTGCTCAACCGGGCGATCAGCGAAGCGAAGTGACCGGGCAGCAGTGACCGAGCAGAAGTGATCGGACAGTGACACCGCACCACATACCAGGATGACCGGGCCGGGGGGGGGGGGGGGGGGGGGGGGGGGGGTGGGGGGGGGGGGGGGGGGGGGGGTGAGGGCGGAAGATCACGATCCCCCCACCCACCC